>CAILTZ010000544.1 GCA_903837255.1 uncultured Pirellula sp.
CGGCTTAACGATCTGGCCTCTCTTGAACTGCAGCGAACTGCGATTACTGCGGGTATGCAGGATCGCTACAGAGTTTTCCTGAGCCTCGATCCGATCCAAAAAGATCCTGTGGACCAAATACAAAGGGCCTGGCGCTGGATCCGCTTGTGGAGGAGTCATCTCTAGGTGAATCCACAGCCAGCCTCGCTCGTTTTCCATCCCCACCCACTCCAATGAGGATCGTTGATCGAGCTTGCGGTTGGGGTCAACCTGGGAGATTCGCTCCGCAATGACTTTCAGATCCTGCGAATCTGGGCTCCGCATCAAGAAGAATTGATTTGAAAGGTACTCGACTGCAAACTTCGGGAATTGTGGGTCCTCGCGGCTGATGTTTTTGCGATTCAGATCACTTAGCGCTAACTCCAGATCCCTGGGGTGCATCCGAAGCGAAACCTCCCAACGCCCATTGCCGGGATTCCATTGCATTTGACCGATGCAAACATGAAACGGATGATTCGCTCGGCTCGCCGGGGTGCCGATGGCGCTCAGGGCAATCAGCACTAGCATACCGATCAGCGTCGGTCGGAAATGGGTTGGCATACGGCTTAGGATCCCGGGCTTGGCTGAAGTTGTTTCTTTCGTTTCTGTTTGTTCTTTTTCTTTTCGGATTTCGAGGGCTCCTGCGGCTGTGCGCTCGGTGCCTCAGTGCTCGTTGCCGCAGACTCTTTGGCTTGCGCGGCCCGTTTGGCCCTAGCCATAGGATTGTCCTCGGAGCCACGGCGTTGGGATTTGAACAGTTGGAAGCGAGTCGGCTCGAGCACCGGTGGAAAATGGTTGTTGTCGCGGTTGATATCGGCCGTCTCGCGACGAGGATCTAGCTCGAACTTGACGACCGGCTGATCGGTGATGACCAACGTATCGCATACGTTGGTATCGACGCGCCAAATTTCGGCTGGCAAGCGAACCTCTTGGGTCGATCCGTCTTCGAGGGTTAGCAAGACAATCACGGGCATGATCAATCCGCCGACGTTACGGAACTGGAGTCGGTAGAAACGATCGGTGTTGGCCAAGAGTTCTTTTTCGTGGTCGGAGAGCTGATCGAGGGCTTTTTGATAAGCAGTCCGCTGCTCGTCGGTTACTGCTCGGGGGTCGTACTCGTTGTAAAAATCCTTGAGCTCGGGGAACTGATCGGCACGCTTGGGAATTTCTTGGTTGCGCATTTTCGAGAGGGTGGATAGCTGAGCCTCCCGCTTGGCTTTGTCATCCTCGGCGATTTCGTCGGGAGAGCGTCGATCGACCATGTACACGTCGATCTTGTCCAGAGCGATATCGCAGTGGTCGGTGGTGTAGAACCATCCTCGCCAGAACCAATCGAGGTCTCTTGCCGTTGCGTCTTCCATGGTGCGAAAGAAATCCGCTGGCATCGGTCGCTTGAACTTCCACCGTCGAGCGTATTCCTTGAACGCAAAGTCGAACAGCTCGCGCCCGAGGATCGTCTCTCGCAGGATATTCAGCGCGGTGGCTGGTTTGCTGTACGCGTTCGGGCCAAACTGAATGATCGAATCGCTGTTGGTCATGATCGGGACCTGATTGGTGCTCTGCATATAAGGCACGATCAGCTCGGGTTCACCTCGTTGGGAGGGGTAATCCTGTTCCCATTCCTGTTCAGCTAGGTATTGCAGGAACGTGTTGAGCCCTTCGTCCATCCAGGACCATTGGCGTTCGTCGCTGTTGACGATCATGGGAAAATAGTTGTGTCCAACCTCGTGGATAATCACGGTGATCAGGTCGTATTTGGTCGATGCCGAATACGTACCATCTTCGCGGGGCCGAGGTCCGTTGAAGCAGATCATCGGATACTCCATGCCACCGACTGGTCCGTTGACGCTGATGGCCACCGGATAGGGGTAGTCAAAAGTGTATCGGCTATAGACGTCGAGCGTGTGGACGATTGCATGCGTCGAGTACTTGCTCCAGAGCGGTTCACCTTCGTTGGGATAGTAGCTCATGGCCATGACTTGATTGTCGTTGACCGCGTGGCCTTGGGCATCCCAGATGAATTTCCTGCTCGTGGCGAACGCGAAATCGCGGACGGCCTCGGCGCGGAAGATCCACGTTTTGGTTTGATCGGTTTTTTCTTTTTCGTTCTCTTTGGCTTCTTCGGGGGTGACGACAAAGACCGGACGCTCAGCGCTGCGGGCTTGTTCGAGCCGATCGCGTTGGGCTTGGGTGAGGACTTCATTGGGGTTTTGGAGTTCTCCGGTGGCCGCCACGATGTGGTCGGCAGGTGCGGTGATGCGTACTAGATAGTCACCGAATTCGAGGGTGAATTCTCCTTGGCCTAGATACTGCTTGTGCTGCCAACCGGTCACATCGGTGAAAGCGGCCAAGCGGGGGAACCACTGGGCGATTTCGTAGATTGCATTGCCGTCTTTTTCGAAGGGCTCATAGCCGGTGCGACCGCCGATGAGTTTCGAGTTGTTGATCCGATAGGACCACTGGATTTTCAGCGAGAACTCCTGGCCGCTCAGGAGCGGTTCAGGCAGATCGATCCGCATCATGGTATCGACGGTAAA
>CAILTZ010000545.1 GCA_903837255.1 uncultured Pirellula sp.
AGCATCGAGATCGGTAAGACATCCAAGCGAGGTGTTTGGGCCTTGGCTCCCCCGCATTTGTTGTTCATACCCGATGCCGACGGAGATGATCTCGCCGATTCAAAACCTATATCGATTCTCAATGGATTCAATGCAGAGATCCGCCATAATTTTGCCAATGGGTTGCGTTTCGGACCCGACGGCTGGCTCTATGGACGTCATGGGATCTTAGGTACAAGCGAAGTTGCTATGCCCACCAAAGGTCAAAGACCTCCGGCTGGTTATGGTTATGAGTCGCCTAAGACGAAGTTGACTTGCGGTATCTGGCGTTTCGATGCCGTCAACGAGCGTCTTGAGATGGTCTGCGAGGGGACCACGAATCCATGGGGAATGGATTGGGACGATCACGGAAACCTCTTTTTCATCAACACGGTTATCGGTCATCTATGGCATGCGATCCCCAATGCGCACTTGCAGCGCATGTATGGCGAAGACTCGGACCCTTACGCCTACGAACTGATTCCCCAAATCGCAGACCATGTTCACTGGGATAGCAATGCGGAGGATTGGCGGGAGACTCGTAAAGGCCCACCCAGCAGCGGAACCGATTCGGCCGGTGGTGGGCATGCCCACAGCGGTTTGATGATCTACCAAGCCGACCAGTGGCCCGAGGAGTATCGAGGGAATGTCTTTGCACTGAATCTTCACGGTCGTCGAATCAATCGCGATTTTCTGAAGCCATCGGGATCGAGCTTCGTGGCTTCCCACGGCCCAGACATGGCCTTTTGGCAAGACCCCTGGTTTCGTGGTTTGGATATCACCCAAGCCCCCGATGGTAGCGCCGTGGTGATCGATTGGTCCGATATCGGCGAATGCCATGATGACGATGGCGTGCATCGTACCTCGGGACGCGTTTATCGAATCTCCTACGACAACAAAAACCAGATCCCTTACGACCACCTGATGAAAATCCTCGATCGGCTCTACCGCGCTCGCATCACCGGGCAAACAATCATCACAGGTCAGGAAGCCGTCTCCCTTATTTCTCACCCAAATAGTTGGTTCACCCAACAGTTGATGAAACAACTCATGCCAGGGTTGCAAGTCAAAGATCCAGCTCCTCTGATCGATCTTGCTACCAAAGCGCCTAAGGATTTCAGAAACCCTGCAAATCGCTTTGAAGTCACCAAACAGCTTCGAGCGATTTGGGCCCTTAAGGCTTGCAAGCTGATCGACAATAACAACCTC
The DNA here is from genome assembly GCA_903837255.1 of uncultured Pirellula sp. Taxonomy (GTDB): domain Bacteria; phylum Planctomycetota; class Planctomycetia; order Pirellulales; family Pirellulaceae; genus JBKCUI01. The sequence goes on from CAILTZ010000545.1 coordinate 1,228, forward strand.
TTTGGGATCCTCCGAAGCGATCAGCATGAGTCGGTATCGATTTGGGCAAGCAAGCTGCTACTCGATCCGATCGCTCCGCCAGTATCTCAAATCTACCTCCGAGGCCAATCGATCGTGCCGAGCGATACACAGACTCGGGAAATCGAGGCCGAGATTCTGGATTGCTTGTACGCGCAATCCAAACCTCATGCACCGGCTCAACTGCGATTGGCCCTAGCCTCGATGCTTCCAAAGTTCTCGAATGATTTTCAACCGCTAGTGACCAAGCTCCTTCAAAGCGATGATCTCGCCGACGACCTGACTTTTTCTCTGGTCCTTTGGTATGGGATCAAGGACAAGATCGCCGAGAACCCCAGAGAGATGATCAAATTGGTACAAAGGACCAAGCTCACCAAGGTACAGGAGCTGGTTATCCGACGCACCGCAGCGATCGCGGTTCAAAAGAACAATGAAAGTCCATTAGCCGCAAATGCTCTTTCGTTCTTCTTTGCAGACGCCGTGGAGCGAGAGAACCCAAAGGTCCATGCGGCCTGCATCCAAGGCCTCTGGGGGGCTTATCAGGGCCGATCGGGGGTCGAGAAACCCGCTCACTTCGACAAGCTCGCCTTCTTGGGTAGCAAGCATCCAGACCCTGCCATCCAACGCTTGACCGTTCTGCTCGGATCCATCGTAGAGGGCCCCAAAGACCTTGAGCCACTCTTGCAAATAATCGCCAAAAAGGATGTCCCGCTCGCAGAGCGCAAGGCCGCCGTGGACGCTATCGGAGGGGTCGATACCCCCGAAGCCTGGGAGTTGCTCAAAGGCCTATTCGCAGACCAGGAACTAGGAAACGCCGCTGCGTTCGCCACACGCAAGACGCTCAACAAGCAACGAGCGGAGCAATTGGCAGAACTTTACGGCCAGGCCAGCCAGCAAACCCGTTCCGGAATCGTTTCGGCGATAGCGAGTCGAGTCGACACCCTGAATGTGCTTCTGGATTCGATCGAAAAAGGGATCATCCCCAAAGATTCCGTCGATGCGACGACCTGGCGCCAATTCCTATCGGCCAACGACTGGCAACTCCTCGAAAAAGCTCGGAAATTCACCAAAGTCCTAGAACTTCCGGAAAATCGACAGGACATGATCGCCAAAGAGGAAACCCTTTTGACTCCTGAATTCATCTCCAAGGGGAACGTCAACAGCGGTCGGGGGATTTGGATCGCCAAATGTGGAAATTGCCACAAGCTCTATGGCGAGGGTGGTCAGATCGGCCCGGAGCTCACCGGTGCACAGCGCAGCAACCTTCGTTACTGGCTCGAAAACATCCTTGCACCCGCAGCGGTCGTTGCCGAGAACTATCGCTCCACGGCGTTTCGCACGGTCGACGGGCGGGTCATCACCGGAGTGGTTCTCTCTGAATCTCCAAACGAAGTCAACATCCAAACGGCTCAGGAAAAAATGGTCCTCGCGACAGGGGAGATCGAAGAGCGAACCGCGTCGCAGTTTTCGCTCATGCCCGAAGGCCTTTTGGAAGGGCTCACCGATGAGGCCAAGGCGAACTTGTTCAAGTACCTGATGTCCAGTCCTCAGGAATTGTC
>CAILTZ010000546.1 GCA_903837255.1 uncultured Pirellula sp.
CCCCTAAGAAAGCACGGTAGTCGACTTAAAAAATCGAAAATAACCCTCAGAACGCCAATCCGCCGAGAGATCGGTGCGAACTATCGCGTCGGCGGTTCGCACTCCTGGATCCACGCCCCGTAGTCGGGATGATGCACCAAGATCGAGTAACGGGTCACCGTCGACCAATCGTTGGTACTTAACGATGCGTAATCCATCACCCCTCGCAGGTCGGTATATCCGTCTTTGTAGAAACGAACGCTACCATCGTTATGCTTTGCGTAGACCTTCACATAGGCCCCCTCGATCGGATGCTTGTTACCCATCGCCAGAACCTGCAATCGCCCGAAGGGAGCCGATAGATTGACGCTCAGTGAACTCGAATAAAGCGGAATACTCCGAACAATCCCACCCGATACGACTTCGAGGATCATGTTTCGGTTCTTCAGCTCCTCGGGAATCTTCCACTGGGTCTGCTCCCAAGCGGCCTTGGGCTCGACATCGATCGACTTTTTGACGTTCGGTTCGATCACCGCCAGACGGCTCTGGTTCCTACCCAAGAACGGATTGCGGCTGAACATCAGTTCGACATCGACGAAGTAGTAATGGAGTTGGACTTGTTGGATGTTTCGATGCTGGATCCAAATCTGACCATCTTTTTGCGAGAGCTCCAAGCCTGGGAGTTTGGCAGCCCCTTCTTCCAACGCTGCTTCACGGCCACCTTGCAACTCTCGCTGCGCGTCGTTCTCGAAAGCCCTTTCGTCGGATGGCACGTTCTGTGCGATCTGAGCAGCAAGGGCTCCTTGCTTGATCGCTTCGCGCTCGCGGATCTGTTCGGTCACGGTCTTGAACCATTCGTTCCATCGAGGAACCGGATAGCTCTCATACTTCTTCGCGATCGCTCCGGCTCGATCAAACTCACCGGTTCGCATGGCAAAATAAGCGTCGAAATAGTCGTACTGCATTTGAGCTTCTGTCGTCTTGCTATCTCCAACGAGACTGGCACGATCGACGCGTTTGAAATTCGCCAAAGCCTCTTGGGTGCGGTTTTGGATGAGTTGGTAATAAGCCAGCGAGAGCCGTTGGCGAGGCAGGATCTTCGGCTGATGCGAAAGCAAGTCCAGCAGCTTGCGGTAGTGGTCCGACAAGGCGTCGTTGAGGATCTTCCACTGGGGGCCAAGCCGATGCGTTCTAGCCACCACAATTGGACGGAAATCCAAATGCTCATAACGCAAACGGGACTCCAGATCGACATGCATCATCGCATGATCGAGGTAGGGAGAAACCCGCTGAACAATCGGTTCCTGCGATTCGAGAAACTCTCTCATGCGGCCTAGGTCGCGATGCCGCAAGCTATAACCCCACAGGGTCGGATGGTAGATGCCGATGCTGTCGAGTTTGCTCAGTACCTGCTTCCAAAACGCTGCGTCTTGCATCCGCCAAGCGATCAGGTCCAGATCGATCTTTGCAACGTTGGCCGCATCGAGGGCCGAAAGGACTTGGTCGTTGGTCCCCCACGCCGCGATGTACTCCCACGAGGTGTCGTCGAGACTCAAGGGCGCATCGAGGACTCGCACAGGGCTCGATGCCACATGGGCTAGATACTTGCCAAGGCTCGATGCCCTTGCTCCATAATGCTGAAACTCGCCAGCGGCTGGGAAATAGAAAACATGCGAGGTTTCCTGCGTGGAGAACGGTGCGAGCTGAAACTCGCGGACCGTCACGTTTCGACCTGCCTCGAGTGGAATCGACCCTTGAGGCACCTGCATGAGGACTTGGACCCGCATCGAATTTCCCGTCGGGTTGGTCAGCACCACTCGGTTTCGATAGGGAGTGCCGATGACAAGCTCCTGGCGATTGACCGGTTTGGCGGTGGTGTCGGCGCTCGCTAGATACATGTTTTCGCTCAGCAAAACCCTTGAGTCTTCGGCTTTATCGGCTATATCGCCGACAGCATTCGGGCCTTGAGCATTCTCCGTCGGTATTGCGACGATCCCTTGGGAATAGACCAAGCTCTTGCCGGCGCTCTTGTAGATCCATCGCCCGTTTTCGATCGCAAGGCTCCCGGGCTGTGCCTCCAAAGGTAGATCGACAAACGCCAATGCCGCTAGGGCTTCGTTGGTGCTGCGGGAGGCTAGGTGCAGGTGCTCGGAAACCACGTTCTCTTGCCCCTTGAGCACGTCGATCCAGAACGGACTCGGGGTGATGACGCTGGGGTTTTGGTTCTCTAACAGAACGTGATCAAATTGCGATTCGGCCCACTTTCGAGTGGCTGCAAGAGGTTGATAAAGCTGGATCTGCTTGCCAAGCCGAGCCAAAGATCGGCGACCGCGAAAGTCGAATTCCTCCGAGGACTCTCGCAAGTACCGGTCCGCTTTAGAATCTGCGTCTAGTTGCCTTCCGTCGGCGGGCATGTTCGATTCGCTATCCCGCTCGCCGGCTTGGAGGCCAAAGCTCAAACTCTCGGCCCCTGCTTTGTCCTTGGAAAGTTCAACCAAATCCGATTCGGCACGGCCAGCTTTGCGGGCCATGTTGGCGTTTTTGCCTTCGCCAAGCGCGCGACCCATGCCACCCATGCCGCCGCCGCCACCCATGCCACCCATAGCACCGCCATATCCGCCTGGCATGCCACCAGGAGCGGCGCCAGAGAGTGGTGCTGAAAGCGATCCATCGACGGTTTGTCCCAACCGAACTCCTCGCTCTAAACTCTCGACTTCCATGAGTCTGTTTTCATCGGCAAAGTTCTCTACAGTAAAATCATCGAGTCCAAGCGAACTGGTGCGGAGAGCTTGTGTGAACCAATTCGTCTGCGCCTCGATCGGAATCGGCTGGGCCTTGAGCGTATCTCCCATGAACCGAATCAATCCGGCTTGCTTGTCTGGGAAACGTTTGGCTAACAAGACCCGTTCGAGCGTGTTGAGTTGCTGGTAACGCCACGGAACGAGATAGCTCGCGAGATTTTGATCGAGGATCCAATCGTCGACCAACTGCCGAGGGGACTTGTTCATCAGATGCGGGACTACGACGCGTTGCATGAACGGTTGATCGTGCTTGAGCAAAAACAGATGGAGTTCGTGGCAAGCGAATTGACTGTACTTGGATTCCTTTTCAGCGTCGCTAAATGTGCTCCATTTTTTGAGAAAATCGAACCGACGGAATTGGTCTTGGCCATGCAAGAGCCCGTCGATCATTGGAATAAGGTCCCCGATGGAGTTGTAGATGCGGATGCGAGTAACACCAACGTCTCCCAAATCGGTCGCTTGATCGGCCGCAACTGTCAGGACCGATTCCTTTTGGATAAAGTGCTTCTCGAGCTCGAACGATTGCTGCAACCGACGATCGGCGAGTTTGCGAGGTCCAGTCCATGGCAGCGCCACTCGGGTCTGGGCGCTGGAACCTGGAGTCAGTGCCACCAAGGCGATCTCGGTCAGCCCATCAAACTCCTTGGTGTCGAGCACAATGCGGCCTTGGGCATCGACAGGAATATTCGCAAGAATGCGAGTGCCTTGGGCCAGGAACCCGTAGTCGCGCGAGTTCCCTGCTGGGGCTTGAACTGCTGAGGGATCGGCTGCGGCAGGGGCTGGGGCTGCCGATCTGGAGGCTGCCCGCTTCTCGGCAATCGCATCTCCGGCTTGGGCTAGTTGGCTCTCATTGCGAGTTTCGGCAAGTTCCCATGGATTCAGTAGGATCGTCGGGTGGGCGAGCGTGCTGCCGAGCATCCTCTGGGCTTGTTGCCTTGCCAGTACGTACTGATACTCTTCATCGAGTTTCATCGAATCGACGTAGAAGCTCGGGACGCGGTCGCGCCGCAGAGTCGGAGCAAAGTTTCGCTGAGTGCGCCGCAGCCAATGGTCGGTCTCGCCATGCGCAAACGGGGCCGCTACGACCAACAACCGTGTGGATGCGTCGGCACCATTCAAATCGACTTGTAGCTTGCCGTCGGCCAGTGACACGCGCTCGATGGCAAGGGCTTGGGTTGGTGTTTTGGCCAGCGTCCGATTTTTACCGACAATCCAAGCGTCACGCCGTTCTCCGGCGGTGATTTGAATCTCGGTACGCATGCCCGACTCATGATCGATCAGTGTGTAGTCACCTGGCTCGAGCTTGGCGATTTCCAGGTGGCCCGAGAGAATCTTCACCTTGTCGGTATGATCCTCGACGACGACATTGGCGCGCTGCTCGAAGAGCGAAAAGCGTCGTACGGAGCGCTCGATGGCTGCGATGCCGACGGTCTTGCTCGGTTGCTGGTCAGCTCCGATCGGAGCAACGACTCGAAGTGTTTCCCCGGTGGGTGCATGGATCGACTGGGGCCAATCGAGCCCATCGCGATGGATCGGAAATTCGCGACGGGGCATTTCCGCACCGCTAACCCAAAATCGCTCGACTCCCGCGAGTCTCCCTAGTTCGACTTCGCCTTGGGCATCGGTGGCCAAGCGGACCGAACGCTGTTGGTTCAAACCAAATAATTTGAAGTCGAACTGAAGGGCCGTGCGGGCGATGGGTTCTCCGTTTCTGCCTCTGAGCTCCAGCCGATAGCCCTGGTCCGTGCGATTTAGATACGAATCCTGCACCCAAGTGCTACGAGCAAAGTCGTTGACGCTGGTCCGATAGCTCGCGACGAGCATGCTCCGGGTATCGGTCCGCATCTGCTTGATCTTGGCCTGCAGCGTCCATTCGATTTGCGCAAGTCTCGGGGGAACGCTGAATTCCTGGGTGAGCTCCTCGTTTTCATCGAGCTTTAGGTTCGCGAAGACTTGGGTGTTGGAGATCCCGTCCAGATCGGTGCTCGTGGCGTGGAGTTCGATGTCGCTAAGGTTGGCAAGTGGTATCGGTTGGTTGTGGGTTAAAAGCTGTGGGCGAATGACAACCGCCGAGCGGTTGCCAGCGAGGATCGATTGGGGATTGATCAGAAAGTCGGCGCGTAGCTCGTAGGCTTCCCCGAGATGGTTAAAGGGTTCGAGGACCGCGAAACTGCCATCGACCAACAGCATGTTTTTAAGCTGCGTGGATTGCTCGAAAGGAATGAGTATCCAACCATCTTGCTCGGGCTGAAATTCACGTTCGCCGATCAGCACACGAGCCGTCGGAACATGCTCTCCTTCGGCATTGACGATGCGCACCAACTGGCCGGCATCGCTGATCGCCAGGATCGAAGCGAGTTGGCCTTTTTGGACCAAGGCGCGGCTGCGCTGGCCACCGGCGAGGACCTCGACGATCCAGACTCCTTGGCCATCGAGTTCCGGAAGTTCGATCGATTCGCGGTGGCGTCGATCGTTTTTCTGAGCGTAAGAAAGTTTGCGTTCGACGTTGGGGACCACTCCATCGAGATCCAGCGCCGTCGAGATGGCGGCTTGTTGTTTACTCAAAATGTTCCGAGCATTGAGTCGATAGATTCGAACGAAGAGTTCGGGAGTGTTCTTCAGATCGAGCGATAAGCTAACTCGCTGATCGGTTTTGAAGATGCTCGGATTGATTGGGGCAAAGCGGACCTCGATACGCTCGGCCAATTCCTTTTGTTCTTCTGGTGAAAGCTGGGCGTAGTAGGTTTTCGGATCCCCTAGACCATGAAGGATCTTGGTAATCGCAAAGAAGCGTTGCAGGTAGCTGCGGTCCAGTAGGTTGGCAAAGTCGTCGACATTGGCATCGGTTTGGAAGAAGATTTCCAAGTACTTTTCGATCAGCGGAATATCGTTTCCGATCGGGCGAATCAAGTAAGGGATTGGGAAGGCAGCGTTGGGATCGACCTGCGTTCTTTCGCGGACGGCATCTCGAAAAGCCGAGGCGCAGATCGGTCGAATGTAAGGCAGCCGCAGATAGCGCTTCAAGCGTTCGCGATCCGGGGTTCCTTGTTCGAGGTCAAAGACCAACCGTTGGTGAAGCACCGCTGCGATGAGGCTGTTGTGAACTTCGGGGAGGGACAAGACAAACGCTTCGGCTTGATCGAGTTGCCTTCGCTTGATTACGGGGTCTTGGAGCGACTCATCATCCGAGGGGAGCAGATGCCGGAGAACTTCTAAAACGTAGTTGGTGTTTTGGTTTAGCGAGGGGATACGCTTTTGAAGTTCCTGGAGCTGGGGCAGCGTCAGTTCGCGATGGATCGGAGCCCAGCCAAAACCCCGCGAGTGGATGGTCGTGAGTTCTTCGACCATGCGGTCGATGAGTTTCGGAGAGTCGATCCGGTGGGATCGGTTAAACCATTTCCGCAGCTCGTCGATGTTTGGGATATCCGCAAGTGCATCGGCCAGGATGCTCTCTTCGATCACATCGATCCCTTGCTGCTTGACCGTGTCTTGGACAATCTTGTTCCAATCCAGCAGGCTCGGATCGAGTTTGGTTGCCAACTCGGCCGCTTCGTTTTTCTTTGGGGCCGGGTGGGAGCTGGCGATCTGGAATTCGCGCTGCAGGTATTCGATCGTCGCGTTGGGATTCGCGGAGTATTCGAGGATCGCTTGGCGGGTCTGCATACGGCGGGTCAGGTCGTTTTGGCCATGTTTAGCGATCCATTCATCCAGCAGGCTTCTGGCTTGGGCAACCCGTCCCTCATTCTGGGCGTGGAGGGTATAGAAGAAAAAATAGTCAGGGGTGTTGGGGATCAGCTCGGCGAGGGTTTCCTCACGCTGGTCGCTCAGGGCGAATCGCTCGAGGAAACCCACCGGTTCGGAGAGCGTCGCGGATTGGCCCGACTGAGCGTGGAGTTTTGCGGTCATGCAAGAAAGGCTCAGGATCAGGAAACAGGAGAGGATAAGAATCGGTTGCATATCTGTACTGACGGCTGGATCGAGGTGTTGAATCGTGGTGTTTCAATCGGCTTGCAATACATCTTAGATCGACCGGGGCCTGGGGCGACCTCAACGGCAAGAAAATGATGGATTTACGCAAGGTCCAACGTTTCTGCAACGGTTTTATTAGGACCAAAAAACTAAAAATCCTCATTGCCATCGGTCTGATCCATCCCCCGAGGCCTGATGTTGTTGGCCGCTAGGGGTTCATAGACGGCATTCCCGCTCTTAACGCGCCTTTTCGCCCCTCTGTTGGAGACTTGTGAAAAAGTTGACCCCTCTACTGGGTTAAGCTATACTCAGTGGCCCTCGACGATCCGTGTTTTCACGTATTTTTAAGGCCCCCCCCAAAAAATCCCCACCCCAACCAGGTTCTCCTGATTTCTATGCGATCAATCCATTTCTTTGCCCCCAGAGTATTGCCACCCAAACTTTCGGCCATCAGACTCGGGGCTATCAGACTCGG
>CAILTZ010000547.1 GCA_903837255.1 uncultured Pirellula sp.
CCTGAACCGGATAAGGGGCATAGGGCAATCGCTCGAAATATTCGGATACAATAGCGTCGCGATCGCGCGGATCTGTAGAATTCATGCCCTGCATCGTAGCACAAAAACCCTAGCCGCAGGAGTCCAAGTCGCTGGTCCTTGGTCTCTAAATAGTCGAGCACGGTAGTCCATCACGGTAGCCAATCACAAGCGGATCGAAATGAGCCACAAGAGCCTGAAATTACTCCTTGTTGCCCTACTGGTTTGCTTGGCATGCTACGCCAACTCTGCTCGCTATCGGCATGCTCGTGATTTGGCCTACGCCATCGAACTTGTCTCGAACTCCTACGTCGATCCAGTCTCGAAAAGCGACCTAAAAAACGCAGCTCTGCAGGGGATGCTTGAATCCCTAGACCCCAACTCCTCGTATGTTTCCGAGGAGTCCCTTGGTCAATTCAATTCGATTTTTGAGCAGCGTTACGCTGGTTTAGGCGTGCAGGTCGAAGGCCCTCCGATCCGGCCTGCGATCACCGTGATCGCGACACTCTTCAATTCACCTGCCTTCAAAGCCGGACTACTACCCGGCGACTTGATCGTCGAGGTCGACGGAGTAAACACCGCATCGATCGATACCTCCGAGGTCTCCAAAAAGATCTCAGGATCCGTCGGCACCCAAGTCCGTTTAGGTATCGATCGAGAAGGTCGTAGGATAGACATCCAAGCAACCAGAGAGTTTATCGAAACCCAAAGCGTTTCCGGTGATCGACGCTTAGCCGACAGCACCTGGGACTTCAAACTCCAAACCGCTCCTCGAATCGCGTATCTCCACGCCAATCTCTTCGGCGAAAAAACCGCTATCGAAATCGAAAACGCCCTGAAGCCACTGCGCGGACAAATCGACGCAATCATCCTGGACCTTCGAGACAATGGCGGTGGATTATTGAACACGGCCGTCGATGTTTGCGATCTGTTCCTCGACGACGGACTAATCGTCGCTACCCAAGGCCGTGGCATGACCAAGATCGAGTCGGTCAACGCTAAACCCGGAACCGTCGTACCTACCAACCTGCCTATCGCTGTGCTGATCAATGAAAACTCAGCTAGCGCTAGCGAAGTCGTTGCGGCCTGCTTGAAAGATCGAAATCGTGCCATCATCGTCGGCCAACGATCATACGGAAAAGGAAATGTTCAAAGCGTGATCCCGATCGAAGGTGGCCGCGCTGCGATCCGCTTCACCACCGCGTATTACTTCCCCCCCAGCGGCCGCCGAATTCATAAAAGACCAAAGGACACGGATGATGACCAGTGGGGTGTGGAACCTAGCCCCGGAGCTGAAATCACCCTCGACCAAAAACAGCTTGCGATCGCATCCGAAAGAATGCGCAGACGTAGCGACCCACTTAGAAATGGTGTCCTGGCCGATCATCCCCTATCCAAAGTCGATGACCCCAACGACGAGCAGATTTCCCAAGACACCCAGCTCCTCCGCGCCATCGAACTTATCCAATCCAAAATCAATCCGCCCTGATTCATGCCTGTACTGGGCCTGTACTGGCCTGATCCATTCCGCGCAACCCATCAAACCCAAAGAACGGGTGTCAACTAGGGTTCGTTCGTCTGCGTGTCGTTACTCGGAGTCGAATCCGTGATTTTCTTGCTTAGCGATTTTCCGCTTCGCAAAATCTCCAATCGACTCGCAGGCGATTTGTTCAGCGGACGCGCAGGGGCAGCAGGCTCAACAAATGCCTTCTTGAAAGTCCCAAGCTTCTGGCTTCGCGCGTCGATCACCTCGGTCGTGACTTGAGATCTAGTGATTTCAGGATTCAAGGGGTCTGCGCCTTGGAGCACCGGTGAAACATCCGGGCCCTGAAAATGTCGCTGAAACGACGGTGGAACTTCAATCGTCTGGGTCCTTCGTTCAGGCTCGATCAAACGCTCCGGCATCTGATTCGCGCCAGCAGCCTTCGTCGGCTCGGTGTAACTGGCTCGTTGAACGCCCCCGGCAACAGCTTGCTGCGGGAACTCCGCTGCTGGCTTGTCGCTCGGAGAAGGCGGGTTCTTCCGCACCTTGCCCTCCACCCCAGGAAGCAACTTGATCGTCGGATCCGAAAGTGTCGTCCCCCCTTTGCGCCCCTCAAAACGTGCGATGATACTAAGCCTCATCGTCGGACCCTTGACGTCTCCCCAAGGGAGCCAAACGCTGTACGCAGGACCAATCGAGGTCTTGCTCATGTGCTTGGAAAAATCATCCGCTTCAATCACGTACTTGCGCAACGGCTTTTGATTTTCCGGATCCTGGTCGTCCCCGTCGAATACAAAAATAACCAACTTTCCGTCGACTTCGATCGGATCGCTCTGCTCTTTCTCGTAAAAGAAAACGCGACCGCCAAAACCTCTGACTCCTGGTTGATTGGGTTGCCGCAATACCGTATCGGTCCAGATCGCTAAAATACGATCCGGAACAACTAGCTTTTCCTCTCCTCCCCAATTCCAACCCGAAGGCGTTTTCTTAGGGGCGAATTGACAACCGATTGGAAACGCCGTCGCGACCAGGAGCGCTAGACAGCTCCAAATCTCTAAATAAGACGGTCGTTGGTTCATCGCTGGTTCCTTGGAGCCGATGTTTGTGTACTAGGGGGATCTTAAGGTGCTGGCTTGATCGTTCGGGGCAATCGCAACAAGCCCGCTGAAGGCTTGGTCGAAGGAGCCGTTGGTGCCGACCCCGATACCGCCCCGCTCGCCGATGGGACTGGCATCGGATTGGCGATCACTACCGGAGCGGGCAGTTCTCCTGGATAAACAGTGGCTGCCTGTCCTCCTTGTGCCTGTCCGGGTTGAACTTGGTAGTATTCCGGACCGGCCATACGTTGCAGGATACTGTCGGTCTTGGTGTTCGACTGCAAAGCACCCCGGGGATCGACGTCAGGATAGATCACTGGCACCGAATCGTCTTCATCTTGCCACTCTTGAATCATGCCGGTTTTTGGAAAGACGTCTCCATGCATCGCAAAGATATCGGCCTCGCACCAACTGACCCTCGCAAACTCAGCTTGCTTGAGCCGCTCCATGTCCCCAGGGTTTCTTACGATGTGCGGTGTCATGATGATAAGCAGCTCCGTGCGATTCTCATCAAAATAGTCGTAGCTAAAGAGGTATTTCAAGATCGGGATATCTCCCAACCAAGGAACCTGACGGTGCCGTGTACGAGTCGACCGCGCGATGAGCCCACCGAGAATGATGGTCTCACCATCAGCAGCGCTGACCGTGGCCTGCGCGGTGATCGTGTCGATCCTCGGCGAACGAACCACGTTTCCATTCTGGGAAATGAATATTGGAATCCCCTCAGCCTCTGGCCCAAGCTTGGACTTCTCGGCGTCGATCTCCATGACGACATTACCTTCAGGACTGATCCGCGGGGTGACTCCGATAATCAATCCGACATTCTCGAGCGTCAACTGGTTCTGCACACCGAATTGATTGACGCTCGTACCGGCGATTCGGGGAACCCGCTGGCCGACCTGGATGAACGCTTGCTGATTGTCCAACGTGAGTACTTGCGGCCTGGAGAGGATCTCTAGACGCCGCGTCTCCTGAAGCGCTCTGAGCAAGAAACTCACGTTCTCGCTGCTGGCCGATAGAACCAAACCACCAAAGCCAAGCTCTTCGTTCGCACGACCAACCGCAAAGTTTGAAAGGCCTTGGCCACCGACCATGGCAGATCGCTGCAACGCCTTCGAGGAAGCACTATTCCCCAAAGGATCGGTGTTATTGAAATTAAAGCCAGGAGTGTTCGTCGCAGCTACGATGTCCTGACTTGTCGCGGTAACGACACCAGCCTGTGTCGAAGTCGTTGTCGTGGCGGTCGTCGTCACAAGCCCCCCGAGCAGACTGCGATCAAAAAGGACCGAATCCTGAATCCCCATCTCGATGCCAAACTCATCGGTGTTGCCGAGCAGAATCTCAGCAATCATGACTTGGATCATCACCTGAGGAGGCTGATCATCGAGCCTCTGTATCAACTGTGCGATTTCATCATAGTACCTAGGAGTGGCGCTGAGTATCAATTTATTCTGAACCGGCTCGGGCACAACGACGACCTCTCGATCGAGCTGATCGAAAGGGTTGTTCACCCCAGGTGCTGCCAACTCGACAACCCTCTTGCTCTGCAAAAACTGATTGATCGCCGTAGCTACATCGATCGCAGGTGAATTCTTCAATTGATAAACCATGCTCTTACGCGTCGAAGCCTCACCCTCGTCAAGCCGCAGAATCAAGGCCTCGACAATCTTCAGATCTCCCTCAGACCCAATCGCAATGATATTGTTTCCCCGATTGTCGACGGTGAATCGAAGCGGCAAGAGCGAATTGTCCCCGGGATTGCTCGAAAGCTGAGGACCACCCGCTGCACCCACTGCTGTATTCGAAGACGGTATCAACGCTCGTAGCGTCTCGACCAGATTGCTCGCATCCCCATTCTTGACAGCAAAAATCTTGATCTTCGCCACCGCCCCAGGCGTATCCAACTGCTGAATAAACTGCTCGATTAGCGGTAGGTTCTCCGGAGTACTTGCAACAATCAATGTGTTGTTCCGATCGTTGACCGTGATCTTGGTCGTCCCCAAGACGCCGCCAATTGCGATCGGCTCTCCGGTTCCGTCAACCAACTGTAAAGTCTTGTTTCGGTCCGTTGCAGTCGTGGCCAACGCGTCCCGCAACGCCTCGGCGATGTCGGACGCAAGATTATACCTAATCTGAAAAACTCGCGCCGCTTGAAGCATCCCGCTGCGAGGCACATCGATCTGCTCCAAGAGCTTCTTGATCTCGGCGATGTCCCTCGGAGAACCATTAATAATGATCGCATTGCTGCGGCTATCAGAGAAGGAATTTACCACCGGCGCCAAC
>CAILTZ010000548.1 GCA_903837255.1 uncultured Pirellula sp.
AAAAAACGCAATTGCTTCAAATAAGCGACCTCGTCGGCTGCAGATTCGATCTGGCTGAACCTCGTATCATCGGGATACTTCTTTTGAAAATCCGTAATCTGCTCCTCTAACTCCAGCAGTCGAGTCTCGTCTCCATTGGTCATCGCTGCCAAAATGGGTGCGTAAAGCTGATCGGGATTCACAGGCCTAGAGAAGTAATAAAAAGCGCCGGCACAAGCCGCCAACGCTGCGGCTATCCAAATAATCTCCTTCAACCGCTCACGATCCCTGATCACAGGGTCCGGCAAGTCAAAGGTCATTGCTCTGGCTCGGTCCTTATCGGTGACCTCCGAGAAACTTGATCCTCGCTCAGTGCTTATCCCAGGAGCCGACGCGTGATTCACTAACGATCCACCCGTGATGTGCTCTCGCGTCGCCTCCTCGGCAGCCGTTTGATCCTTGGCCAACTTGTCTGATTTAGGCTCCCCCACAACATGCTCGGCTTTAACCGGCCCGGAATTCTTGCGGCCGGATTCACCAGGCGGCTCGATCCGAGTCGCGTCGTGATAAGGGGAGTCGGATAAGTCTGCGATCGATGGGATCGCATCGATGCCAATGCTCGTCTGCTCCTGACTCGAGTGGCCTTTGGAAATCTGCTCCGAAGACTTGTCGGCTTGCGATTCGTGCCTTTGCTGCTCTCTGCGTCTGAGTCCAGCCCGCATGGCAAGCAAGCGATTCATCGTTAAATACGCTGTCGCAGGACGCTTGGCCTCTTCGCGGCTTAGCAATTCGTCAACCAATTTGCAAAACTCTTCCGGCACCTCAGGGACCAAATGACTCAAAGGCGTGTAGATTCCATAGCGTACGTTGAACAAGATTTCCGGAATGTTGTTGCCTATAAATGGGGCTCGCCCCGAGATGCAAGCATAGCAAATCGCTCCCAATGCATACAAATCGCTTCGGGGCGTTGCCACTACCCCCTCGGCTTGCTCGGGTGGCATAAAGTCGGCCGTCCCTATCGTCGAACCTGGGATTGTGGCGTTGATGTTGCCAAACAAACGCGAGATCCCAAAATCCAAAAGCTTGATCGTGTTCTGCGGTGTAAGCATCAAATTCGCTGGCTTTAAATCCCGATGGATGATCCCAAAATCATGCGATTGCTTCAGGGCACTTGCGATCTCAATCGCCCAATCCAGGACCACCTCCCAAGCAATCCTGCGCTCAAGCTTAAGCTTTTGGTGCAAATTGATTCCATCGATGAATTCCATGGAGTAGAAGGGCAAGGACAGATGGTCCCCAAACCCGATCAATCGGACGATATTCGGATGCTTGAGTCGTAGCATTGTTTGAATTTCGGCCTCAAATCGCCTCTGAAACCGCGGTTCGCGAGCGAGCTCTTCGCTAATGAGCTTCACAGCCACTCGCTCCTGGCTCGTCTCATGCACGGCCTCATACACTGTGCCCATACCACCTCGGCCCAAGAGACGTACGACACGATAAGGTCCAAGAAACTCCGGTGTAGATTGAACCATCGGTTATTCCCCTCTCGCCGGCCCGCTGGACCTTAGGTAACTGATGATGCCTGCGATCTCATCGGGGCTCAACAACTGCTCGAATCCCTCCGGCATCAGCGAACGCTCTGAAACCTTGATCTCCGACATCTTCGATTTCTCGATACTCTCAATCCGACCGTTGCTATTGACCCACTCGATGCTCGATTCGTCCTCTCGCAACTTCAACCCAGTGAGCAACTCGCCATCCTCGGTCCTTGCCTGAAATACCCAATACTTCTCTTCAACCGAACGATTGGGGTCCAAAATAGCTACCATCCAAGCCTCATTGGTCCAATGATTCAATCCTCTTAGATTCGGTGCCAAACTCTCCTCGAACTGCTCCTCGAACCGTCGCCCCTCATGGCACACCGCACAGTGCTTCTGATAAGCCATCTGGCCGAGGCTCGTATCTGCCTTGCCCGGCCACCGTATCAACGCTTGCCTGACAATGGCCGGACGATCTGCCCCTGGTGCTGGTCCAAAAAACGTCGTCGCTATCTTCGACACTCTCTGAAAGCTGCTTGCTCGCAACCTCTGGATCGTCGCCGCGTCGATATCGACAACAGTCATCTTTCCCTGACGGATCTGCTCGAGTATCTCCAACGCTCCACTCTCGCTTTGAGTTAACTTGTTGAGTACCACCGATCGACTCGTCAACGACAAGTCTTTCCAACTTTCTAGCAACTTGGTTCCCGCCGGACCTCCCAAACCCAAAAGCCCTAGCGTCAGCTCGCTATCGATCGGCGTCGAATCACCTCGTGCCAAACTACGCAACAACAACTCATGGTCGCCGGTCCAATCCGACCCCATCCGCGATGTGAGCAAATTCAAACCAGCCAAAAGCGTTGCTGTCTCGACCTTCGTTGAATCCACCGCAAACCTAGTCCAAGCATCTCTTGCAGAGGCTATAATTCGCTCGATCGATGCCTCGTCCAAACCGGCGGCATCGGCGGCCGCAAACTGCTTGGCCAAAAGGTAATGCCAAGCTGGCCGCGGACCCTCATGGCTGGATACCGACCTGAGCAACTCGTCGCGAAATCCCTTCGATACCCTGGGTACCAACTTCTCTGCAACCCGCTGCACATTCTTGATGTCACTGTTGCCATCAAGCACCTGGCGCAACACACCGTCGGTGCTCTCAGGATTCAAAAAACTCGAGGACTCGAGGACCCACGCGTCCTGCGCGTGAGCCACCAGCGCCTGTGCGATCAGACCGGCCGGCTGCTGCTTGTCATAACTTGCCTCTACGGCCAGGGCCATCGCCAACGCCCCCGAACTGGCCAGCAACTCAGGTGCAATCCCGCTCCATAACCGACCTCGTTGCTCTTGGCTGAGCCTCAGGCTATCGATGTTCTCGACCAAAAACCGCAGCGTCTGCGCATCGCTCGAACGGACGATCGCATCGAGCTTATCCACTGGAAACAAACCATGGCTCATCAGAAGGTTCGCCACCCGTACACGAACCGCCGGGCTTTTGGTTTCCAAGAGCAAGCTCTGCAAATCGCGAGCGATGTTGCTCTTGTCAGAGTGATCGCGTATTCGGCCAAAAAGAATCTGCTGTGCGAAATCCGCTCTGGAAGAATTCGGACCGGCTAGCTCCGCAATCAACTCTGAGTCTTCCTTGCCCCGCAGATTTGGTATCGCTAGAGGCTTGTAGTCCGTTCGTCGTATCCGGTAAATCCGACCGCGATCCTCGCCGGCCCTGACGTTGATCCGACGCTGCCACTCTTCAGGGATCCACTCGGGATGCTCGATCACATACCGATACATGTCGACC
>CAILTZ010000549.1 GCA_903837255.1 uncultured Pirellula sp.
CTCACCGACCATTTTCGGCGCGAAGGCCGCCGCTATGCCACGCAGCTTGTCACTCAAGAAAATTCCAGCGATGCCATTCAGCGGCTCCCCTCCGGCGGGCGTCAGGCAAGCAGCATCGCCCGCTCCTCCGAGCAGAAAGACCGCGAAGAAATCGTCCTCAGTCAGGCACTCGACGACCAGATTTCCAAGTGGAAACAAAAAGGGGATTTCCAAAAACTCAAGTGCCTCGAGATGCTCATCGTTATGGGGATGAGCAACAAACAGACAGCCCAAGCTCTCGATATCTCCGAACAGCAAGTTGCCAATTACAAATCCGATTTTATCCAACGGACTAAAAGCTTGATCGCCAAGCTAGCCGATCCAGAGCGGATCCCAGAACTCGACGACGAAACGAGATAAGCAGGCCAAACTAGCTCACGGCCCAGCAATCACGGCCTAGCAATCACTGGGCTGTACTGCTTGAGCCCTGAGGCGAAGCCCCGATCCGCATATCGCGTGGCAGCGGCCTAGCGGCGCACAGGCAACCCTCCTTGTAGAGCAGCTCCTTGAGCTTTCGGAACTCATTAAAGCTCTCTGGATAGACCCAGACCGTCACGGTCGTATGATTGGATCGGGTCGCATCGAGTTCCGCTCGCAGGCGGCCCTTTTGGGCCAAGCTTGCCTCGACCGACTCCCGCAGCACATCTCGGGTCTCTTCGAGTTCGAAACGCTCGAGCTCGACCATCTTGCCCATCGCAGCAACCCGACCGTCACTCATCAATCCGCTCTTGGAAATCAATCGATAACGCATCAAAAACCCATCGATCGGTCCAAGTACATCTTCGAATTTGTCCCGTTGTGAGTTTCGCGAAGCGGTGGATCTTGCGCTGCTCTTGAGCAAATCGACCAGGGTATCCCATGGAATCACCGACAGTTGATGGTCTCGAATCATCACATGTAGCTCTTTACCGAATACTGTCTTGGCCATCGGCGTCGGCAGATGCTGCAGAGCGATGACCGACTTTTGCACCTCCGGCAATTCTCCCTGTTGCTTGGTAAGCTCTTCGAACTGGCGTTCCAACGCACCGACCTGTGCGTCGACCTCGAAGGCCCGCTTGGCCCGAGCATCGAGTTGTTCAAGTCTCTTTTGGATTTCCTGATCGATGAGGGTTTTTTGGTCCACAAGCGTCATGCGCTCGGCGTTTCGATAAGCCGTTTCGACCTCGTATTGCTGAAGCTGATCGATCTGTTCGTCGACGTCTCGGTCGAGGTTCTCAGCCTTTGCTGTAGGTGTGCTCAACTGTTCCATTTGGTCTTGGACTTCCTCGCGCGCCAGAGTGCGGGCCGCGTCGAATCCCTTTGATCCCACGATCACAACCAAAATGATCATGATCCCAACTAGGTTGGCGATGGTATCCATGAAGGCGTCGTCGCCAACCGCGAACTCTTCTTCGTTGCGTTTTGCCATCGAATCTTACCTCGCACTACTTCCGGTTGTTGGGAGTCGTCAATGGTTGAACTCTGATGACCACTCCGCTTCCCTCCAAGAGCCTTTGCAGACGCTGAACGCTCTGCTGGGCGTCCGACGCAGCCTGGACCGTGAGCGATGGGACCCAGTAACCACCGGGCAATGAAAGCCCCCAGGATTCGACCCGATCGCGGATGGCTCTCTGAAGCTCCTCCGAGGCGGCTTGTGGACCTTGTTCGAGCGGTATCTCTGAATCGTATTTCCAATCCTGACCTTCACGGCACATGAGCCATCGATCCTTCAAGACAATGATCCGAATCGGTCGCGAAACCGGCGTGGATTTGTTGTCCATTCGAGTCGTTGCCCAGTCCTTTCCAGCGGTCAAACTGATCGGCTTGAGCTCACTGTCCGACGCAGAGGATTTTTGTGCGGAAGACCTCGGCGAACTCTTTTGCTCAGAAGCACTCCGCTGCGAATTTTTCGGATCCTTGGCACCAGCATCCTTCATGGCTTGCTCTTTGATGGCTGACTCCATCTGTGCGTCTTCGGCCGTCTGGCCAAGGCTTGCCGAACCTGCCGAGGAGCCGGATGTGGCCGATGAGAACCGATTGGCAGAAGATCGCGATCCGGAATTCGATGCCATGAGGCTTCCTTCGCTCTGCGTCCCTTGCGCCTCGGCGCTCGAGGAGCCCGACTCTTCGGATGATCCTCTGGCGAACCCATCGGTAGCCTGCCTTGCGATCCGCTCGCTGGGTTGTCCAAACGAATCTCCCTGCGAAACTCCCTGCAAATCAGCGGGCAAATCAGCGGGCAAATCAGCGGGCGAGTTGGGCAAGCGATCGGCGAGTGCCAATGAGTTCAAATCCCCCGCGGCCTGTGGGTTCCCTGAGGTGACGGAACCGGGCGGAAGCTGCTGGATCATTTCCCAACGGCGTGAGGATGCGGAGTCCGCGTCTTTGGCACGCTTATTGTTGGCCTCGGCCCCTTTGCTGCCTGCCCCCCTAGCGCCGGAGGATGATAGGGCACCCGAGGATGATTCTGAATCGATCGAGTCCCAGGTGTCTTGGGTTTTCGTAGCAAACGGGTTGCGGCTGTATCGAGCCGGCAACGCCGCGACGAGGGCTCGCTGTCGATCCTTGGCGACTGCCAGCGTCTTGGTCAATTCGGTTTTTAGCTCTGGAATCCCCTCTGGATAAGCCATTTCCATTTGAGCATCGATCAGTTCGTAACCGAATTGATCGTCCCAACCGGACATCGCAGCCCGAGCTAAGGCATAGCTGTGGATACCCTCGGGACGCACGATCAAAAGAGGGTAGGGGGGGATGGTGATTCCATAGTCCGCATCGCGGGCTTGGTAAGCGTTCCTCAGAACTCGAAGGGCTGCATCGAGGGGATTTCCAGGTCCGTGAGGTGGACCGAGATCCTCCATGCTAACCAGGATTCCTTCGGGTTGAATCACAACGCCTTGATCGATGCATTCAAGATACACAGGCCTGCGCGTGGTTCGATTGGCTCCCTCGTAGGGAATGATCGAAAAGGCTGGTGTTTGATCTTTGCGTTTCTCGATTTTCTCAGCAAGCTTCTGCTTTTCGAGTTCAATTTGCGCCTTCAACTGCTCGATTCGCGATTGTTTATCTTTTGGATCGAGCTTCGAGGAAGCAGGATCATCGAGACTCTGCAAGCGAGCCATCGCTTCCTTGAGCTGCTCCTCGAGTCGCTTGATATGGTCTTCGGTGCGAGTCAGCTCGCTGCGCCGCAACTCGATCTGCCTTTTGACTTGTTCGCGTCGGGCATTGAGCTCCTCGGAGATCGAGACTAAATAGTCCGACTGCTCCTTGGCTTGCTCGATCGCTTCACTCAACTCCGATTCGACTTGTTTCTTTGCCGAGGCTCGCGAATTCGTCACGTTGATAACAAGCAGTAGAATGAGCGCACCGATGACGCAAAGGAGGACCGCCAGGAACGGAAATGTCGACGGCGCATAGTCATTTCCATGTCGCGATCGCTTGCTCATCCAGCTTTTCTCATCTCTTGGGAATCAATTCGCAAAACGATCGCCGAGTTGGATTCCCCACCGTCAGAATCACCCGTGTTGGCTTCTGCCGAGACTTGATCAACCTCCATGCCCTGATGCTCAGAGTTCAGATCCCGAGCAGCGCGCCTGCGGACGGCTTGGCGAGAGACATGCCCGGAGCGTTCAAGCTGTGTACTGAGCACCATCACGGCCTCGCTAAGACTCAGCGCAGCCTCTTGAAATCGATCAAACTCAGTCATCCGTTCAAGCGTCGCTTGGATCGGCTGCTGCATGGCTTGTACCAGCTGCGTGGAGTCGAGCAATTTTTGCAAAAGCTCCGCATTTCGGCTGACGTCCTGCTGCTGTCGCAACGCGACTCTGGTTTGCTCCGAGAGAGTCGTTTGCCACTGCTGAAACCGGCCATCGATCTGCTGGGCTCCCTCGCTTTGCAAGAGAGTTAGTTGCGTCAAACATTCTCGCAAGGAATCGCGATGATCGGCCAAGGTGCCGGCCAAAGCGCGTTGGACCGTCCCAAGTGAAGTCTCGGTAGCTCGGGCACTGATCGTCGACCACTCGGTATGGGCCTGGGTGATCGACTCGTGCCAGAGCTGCGTCTGCTGCTGGACCAATCGCTGCATGGATTCGATCAGTCGATTCGCAATGAGCTTAAGCGACGCCTCGACGTTGCGAGTATCGGAATGTTCTTGATCCGACAAACAACGATGCATCGCCGATGCAGTACCTTGGTCGATCCTGGCCAAATAGGATTGCTCGGCCCGCTGCACAAAGAATTGCATAAACATAGCAACCATCGTCAGAACCAATCCCACCGCCGTGGTGTCAAAGGCGACGTACAAGCCGCTTGTAAGGCCATTCATCGCCTCCTGGGATCCACTCGCAAGCGCTTGTGCATCCATCTGACCAAGTGTATCGGAGATCCCGATCACAGTGCCCAAAAATCCGAGCATCGGCATCGCCCAGCAGTTGATCCGAACCATCGCGTAACTGGAATGCTGTGCGTCCGCGTCACGATCGGCAAACTCCTGAAGATCTTCGTCCAATCTCGAAGTCGACCGGCGTTCGACTTGCCGAGTCAGAAGATTCCCAAGTCGCTGACCATACCAGGAACGAGCCAAGGATTGCTTTTGGAGTTTCCACAAGGACTGCAACGAGGAGGCTCGGCGATAGCCATCCATCGCCGGCTCCAAATCCCACTCGGCCCGATGATCGACCCAGTCATCCAAAACCGATTCGAGCAATTCCGCAAGCCGCCGTTGGCGACCTAAAGCCCATCGTTTTTGTATCAAATAGACCGACGCGGTGCAGAAAAGCCATGCCGCGGCGACAGCAACCCAGTGACAAAGCGCGTAGCGAATCACCATGGGATGCCGCAAGGGTGGCAGCAGAATAAGAAAATAGAAAAGGCAACAAAAAGCTGTCCCCAAAAGAATCGAGGGCAACAGCGGTATCTCAAAGGCTTGCTCTGATCGCTTCTTTTCCTTGGTCAACATCCCTAGCTTCCTTCTTCCAGGCACTCTGGCCCGCAAGTGTTCGAACGGAGCGGCCCTACACTTCGGATCGCAACTGGGGCTTGTACCAAGTTTCGCTCGCTCGACTCAATCCCAAGTGGAATCCAATGCAAGCATTCAATGAAACAAGCGAGCCATTCGAGGCTCGCTTGCTTGAATTCCAGTGGCCTCGATCTGCAACAGTTCGCTGAGGTCTGTTGCTCTCGACCCGATGACTATCGATTGATAGCAAAACCGAACGTTAAGCCCGGCATGATCAAGTGCTGGTTGGTGTCGAAATTGAACCCTTGGGCCGGGGTAGCACCCCGCCAAACACCTTGCCCAAAGTAAATCATCTGGAAACCAACTCGCAAATCCAAGTGCTTGGTCGCACAGTAGGCACTCTCTGCCCGTACATCGAATCCCACAGGGGTCTCGTTGTTCTTGCGTGAGTTGAATGTCGTCCCAGTATGATCACCATCAAAGAGTGGTGAGTCGCCGACGGCTACGTCTTGAGGATAGATCGTCGTGGTGACAAACTTGGTGATTTCCTGTGTCTGGAATGTGTGTCCTGCAAAGACCTTGAAGTCACTCGATAGGGTCCATCTGCGGATGTTTCGGAAATACCTGAATCCGAGTTGGCCGAGGATCATGTCGTTTCGGGACTTGATCACATCATTGGTGTAGACCTCCGCCGTTCCGAGAATCGTGGTCGGATCGTTGGGATCATTTTGAAGGAAACTGCGGTAGTCATCGCTGCGAGCCGTATCGACAAACTTGACGTATCGCAGACCGATCAGAGGTTCAAGCATCCCGCCGTATCGGTACGGCTCCATCCGCCAAGTCTTGTTGGCTTCGAAGCTCGAGTAGTCGCCAACGTTGACGCTCTGAAGCACATCGTAGGTGCGTTCCAGAGTATACGGATCATTGTCAAACGCCGCAGGTCGGAAGGGGAGAAGATTGTTGGCATTGTTGCCCTGCGTTGTGTCGGTATAGCCATTTAGACGCAGTTGCTCGTAACCGTGATAAACGTTCGGCCCGGTGACGACTTGGTAGGAAAATGACCAGCCGCTTTCACGCCGATTCATCCATCCAAAATCCCAGCGGTTCCCCCAGGTCGCATCCATCAAATAACTCGCTCCATTGACCTCCGGACGACTCATCCCGGTATAGATCCGGTCGTAGGTCAAGAAGAGGCCATGAGGTGCCCGTTGCCGAGGCGACAGGTCCTCGATATCCTGCAGCTGCATCGGAGCAAATAGCTGCCAATCTGGATCAAAGTCCACTGGCTCGGAGAACGGGTGGTAGCCACTGTCGGCAAACCCCAGTTGTCCAGCCATGGCGGCCGCCGTGAGTACAAATGTTCGCAAAGTTCGTTGCAAAATGGACATAGTCGATTTCCCACCCGTTCCTCGAAGTTCCAGCGCCCAGACCCCACGGTTCCAAAGCGCACTACATCGGTATGTGTAGCTAGTATCGGAACTGTCCAGTCGCCGAATTGAGTCGGTTTAGGTAAAGCGTATCGAAAAATCGGGCCAGAACTCCATTAACGATCTGCGCTGATTTGCGAGCATTTCACCCGGTTTCTTCGTTAAATTCGCCATATCCCCCAGCTTTTCAAATCCCTCACAGGATTCCCCTGGTTGCTACAGTATTCCACCGAACAGAACCGGCCGCCCCCTCGAATTCCTTAACCCACTAAAGAAGAGCATCTTGGCAAACTCACCTTACCCACCCAAGGATTTCGATGCTAATGATCCCGATAGCTTACTCCCACCAGGTCCGGGGAGAGTCCAAGCCTTGCCGGCCGACGCCCGGGCCACTCAGGGTATCTGGCTACTTCTGGGCTCTCTGTCCGTTTTCTTTGTCTCGAGCATCATCCTCTATGTGGTCTATATCGCCATGAGGGTTCAGTCAGACCGGGCGATCACCCAACGAATGGAACTGCCATGGAGCTTTATCCCCTCAACCATCCTGCTTTTGGGAGTCTCGGTCTGCTTGGAACTGGCGTACCGTGCCGCGAAACGGGATCGGATCGCAATGGTCAAACAGATGGCCGTGGCAGCTTGTGCCCTCGGGATCGGTTTTCTTTTCATCCAGTCCGATGGCATGAAGCGTCTGCTTGACGGCTTGGCCGATGCCCCGACCCGAAACGAAAGCGCCTACGGATATACCTTTGTCTTGGTGTTCCTACACGCCGCCCACGTCGTCGGAGGAGCTATTGGTCTGTGGTGGACGGCAAGGAATGCGTTGGCCAACCGATACGACCACGAGCGAAACATCGGCCTTAAAGTCTGCGCCATCTACTGGCACTTCCTGGATATTGTATGGCTGGTGCTGCTCTTGGCCATCTGGATCGCCCTGGTCCTGGTCAACGCCAAAGCTCCCTAGGGGGTGATCGCAACCTCGACTTGTAACTGCACCCGCTGCGATGCGATGGGAACATCGTCTGCATCAATCTGAATCCATACAGCGACGGAGCGAAAATCCGAGCGAGCCAAAGGATTGGGGGATCGGATCTGGGGGACCCCGACAAGTCGATCTATCCGGCTGACTTTGCCACGGATACTTCGAGACAGCGATGCGGACTTCATTTCTGCAACTTGCCCAATGCGCACAAGTCCAACGTCGGATTCATGTACCTCGGCAACGCAGGACATCTGCGACAAATCGGCCATCTCGATCAGAGGGACCGTGGCGGTTCGCTCCCCTGCAATCACCGCTACTTGAAGAATAGCCCCAGGTCCAGGTGCTAAAAGTGTGGCCTGATCGAGTTGTATCCGCAGAAGCTCGATCTGCTTTTCCAACGGGCGATAACTGGGGTTGGCTATCAAATCCTCAAAGGCCTCCTTTGCGGCTCGCGCGGCCGACTGCGCCTGAGCGACCAAGTCTTGCGTCGACTCGGTCGCTTGGGTTGCTCCCAACAAACTTCGTTCATACTCGGATTGTGCGTTGATCTTCTGATTCCGCTTAGCCTCGATCTCCAAGCTACCTACGGCCCCGCGCAAGCGAGGATTGTTTCGGATGGCCTCA
>CAILTZ010000550.1 GCA_903837255.1 uncultured Pirellula sp.
GAGTACTTGGACATGCCCCATCCCGTAGTGAGCGACGTAGAGGTTGCCTTTGGCGTCCGAGCACATGCCGTCGGGTTGGTTATCTTCCCATTTGCCGCTGGAGTTTTTTGGCAGATCGGCAAGGACTTTCATGGGGCCGACTTTGCCTGGGGATAGAACCGGATATTCGAGTACTCGGTTGAATTGGCTCTCACCCACGAGCAATCGCTTGCCGTCTTGGGTCAGCACGATGCCATTGGGAAAGGCCAATCCCGAGGCGACCAGATGGGTTTTGCCGGCGGCATCCACATAATGGATCGTTCCGATGAGTTTGTCTTTGCCTGAGTCCCCTGGATCGGTGAAGTAAAAGCCACCTTGGGGGTCGAGGGTAAGATCATTTGGGCCGCGGAGAGGATTTCCATCGCATTCCTTGGAGGCATGAGGCAGTGGTTTACCATCGCGGTCCAGGTGGAGGACGGCGTGTTGGCTTGCGTCGCAAACCAGATGGCTGCCATCGGCTAGGACTTTGTGTCCATTGGGAGCACCGGTGAGAGCAAAGTCCTTGTGGGTTCCATCGAGTTGAAATTGGGTGAGGGTTTTGTCCCAAGATATATAGCCTTTGCCATCGTGATCGAACACGACGCCTTCGCAATAGCTAGGGACTTCGAATAGTTTCACGGCGGTGATTTTGTCGACGGCAGGTAAATCTTGCGCGCTTGCACGGGAACTGTGCGAACTCGCACAGGAGATACAAGCCGAGAGGCAAAATGCTAGTCGGATCATCAATCGCATAGTCAGGCACCTTAGGGGGAGGAAATGAAATATCGATGCATTACAGAAGCCTCATGGTATACGACGCAAGCCGCAATGCAAGAAAATCGCAGGGCGAGCAAAATCTGATTTTCTCTGAGGAAAATGTCCGCTTTGGTGGTAGGTTGAGGAGTAGAATGCAGGGACGAGACATCGCAACGAAACCTTCCTCTCTTTGTGCAATGGTGTGAACATGGCTTGGTCGATCAACAAAGCGGTTTTGGTTCCTTATGATTTTTCTGCCCATTCGCGGGTGGCGGTGGACAAGGCTTTAGCGATTGCCGATTCGCCGTCGCAAGTGCATATCTTGCATGTGCTACCGACATTTATCCCATTGGCACCTGAGGGGTTTCCCGTCGAGGCGATCGATGACAATGTCCGATTGGAGTACACACAAAAAGCGCTCGATGAGGAGTTTGCTGATCTGCGTTATGCTCAGTGCACCAAGGAGTTAATCATTGGAGATCCAGGTTCGACATGCGCCGACCGAGCCAAGGCGATCGGTGCGGATTTGATTGTCATCCCATCGCATGGTCGCAGTGGCATCACACGACTGGTGCTTGGGAGCGTAGCAGAGCGAGTGGTTCGGCTTTCTCAAGTTCCGGTGTTGGTGATCAAGATCACCGATGCATGAGTGTGTTGGTTTAGGCCGATCGGCGGCGACTGTAGTGATATCCGTAGCATGCATAGACAAGCAGACCGATAAGGCACCAGATACCAAAGCGGATCCAGTTTGCGGCCCCGAGACCGGCAATCAGGTAGAGATTGACCACGACTCCTAGGACAGGGATCGCCGACCAGCGGTAA
>CAILTZ010000551.1 GCA_903837255.1 uncultured Pirellula sp.
AGATGAGAAAGCCACGCTCCGCCTATTCGCTCCTAGCAACCCCTGCAAGGAGCGTCGGGAGATTCCTGGTCCGGATCCTTTGCGAGCTTGGCACCTTGGCGAGAAACCCTATCTTGGCCGTTTTCGCCGCAGTACGGGCCCAGAGGCCCATACTACGGCCAGATGAGAAAGCCACGCTCCGCCTATTCGCCCTTGCTGGAGTAGGATCCTGTGTCCTCTACTGTTCTTTGTGTTTTAAAAAACGGCTATTTGGCTGCTCCATCAGCGTTCCATCAGCGTCCATCAGCGGTCCAGGATTTGATACCGCTGATAAAGGCTACTATTCGCTAGAAGAGACCAACATAACCGCGCGGGCCTAAAAAGTTGCGGCGGCGTTTCAAGGATTCGGGAAATCGGGGAGTCGCTGAATCGGAGCCCCGATCTCAAACCCAAGGGTTCCGGGGGGGATCGCAACAGGGATGCTCTGATGCATGTTGAGTGGATCCCAGGTGCTTCGCTGTTGCCAAAGACCAATGACCTCTATTCCCAACTCGTTACGGAGTAGAGAAGAGTCCGTGTCGATTTGCAACTCCTGGCTGGACATCGACATTTGTACTCGAATGAACTCTTCGATCGATTCGGCATCGTAAGCGTTATCGAGACCTCGGAAGTCAATCCAACGCCCGAGATCATCGAGCTTCTTGACTTGGTTTGAAAACACCCAGTCGGTGCAATCCGTAGCGTCCCATTCAACCAGCGATTTTGCACCTGCAAAAACACATTGATTCGCGATTCGGACGACTGCCACCGGATAAGGAATCGCGTTGGACAGTTCGATTCGAAGCCAGGGTTTAAGACTGATGCATGTCGAATCGGAAATTTCTACTCGGACTCGCGGAGAACGATTGAGTGCTCTAAGGCCTTGGCTCACGACCATCGATCCAGAAACGGCAAACCACGAATCTCGGACTCTCAATTCGAGCCGGTCGGAGGCATCGGCGTGAACAAGATCGCATTCGCCTCGCACAGCGCACTGCTCGATTCGCACATCCGAAAATTTTTGTGCATTGCTGATTCCTGACCCCGGTTGCAAGTCACGGTTTTGAGAGTCGATGGCAAGCAGACTCGGAAGACCACTTGTCGAAGGTCCATCGATTGTGAAGGTGGAATTGACAAGCGAGCAGCGACTCCCGGGTCGTGCCAATATCAACGACTTGGGAGAGGAACTAGAAACCGGCGAATTCCATAGGACATCAACATTCAACAGACTTAATTGTCCACCATCGAGTTCAAAACAACTCGAGTACTCCCCTGTTTTCCCCGAGATCGCAGAGTCATCTAAACGGATCGTAAAACGTTTTCCTGGCACGGACTCTATCACCACAGCCGGGGCGCGGTCGGATGCCATCGGTCGCCATCGCTTTTGAATGACGCAATCCTGGGCGATCCAAATCCGGCTCGCAGTGGACATACCAGCTGCTTCGCTCAATGCATCATCGAGAGTTTTGTAGCTTTTGGATTTCCCGTCCCTAAAAAGGCTGCGCAGCTCCGGACGCTGATCGATGTTATCGATGACGATCAAATCGACCACGTTCGGATCGACCGTCGCCAAGTCGCCTTGAACGCGGTCTTTTCTCACCGCGGAATCCGGATCGGATTTCGTGATCGTTGTCAAGGGATCTGGGTCTGTATAAGCTTCGTCGGGGTTCGCTTTTGCGATTGCGGAGTCTGAACCAAGAGACACGTTTGCAATCTCAACCTTGGGAATCGGAAAAACCGCTTCGGTTTGATTGGCATTGAAAAGCCATAGGGTCACCATGGCGATCAAGGCGGTGCACAGGACCAGAGGCAGGAGGGCCTCGAACCATGACCGTCGGGACTGACCACCCGCAATTGCGGATTGGGCCAAATCGGAACTCCAAGCCAGATTGTCTAACTTGGCGAGCATTCGCAAATCGCTAGCCAAGTCCTCCGGGATTTGGTAGCGGTCTTTGGGTTTTTTGGCCATCATTTTTTTGAGGATGGCTATCAGCGGATCGCTCAGATCATCTCGAAACAATCGAGGATCATCGGGCATCTTGGTGCCGTGCATGAGCAATTTCTGAAGTGCGGTTCCCTCAGGAAACGGGGGCAGGCCTGTCAGTAGATAATAAAGGGTGCATCCCAGGGAATAGATATCGCTTCGAGCGTCGGCTTCCCGGGGGTCCTGGGCTTGCTCTGGGGAAATGTAATCGAACGTTCCTAGAGTTGTACCGCTAGCGGTCTGATCACCTTGCGAACGATCCAATGCGTTGGTACGAGCCAGTCCCATATCTACAATCTTTGCTCTGCCGTCGGTTGCGAGCAAGATATTCGATGGTTTTATATCGCGGTGAACGACCCCTCGTTCACTTGCATGCTGAAGTGCCTCGGCGACCTGGCATACAAAATACGTTGCATCGTCAACGCTCAAGGGGCCTCGATCCAGGACCAATTGCCTAAGGTTGATTCCCTCGATGAATTCGAAGACGATGTAGTTCCATTGCTCGGTCTCTCCGACGTTGTAGACGCGTGCAATGTTTGGATGATCGAGTTTCGCGGCACTTTGCGCTTCGATACGAAATCGCCGAAGGGCATCGGCTTTGCGATGAAGAATCGGGACGACCTTGATGGCCACCACGCGATCGAGCCTTTGGTCGGTGGCTCGGTAAACGGCCCCCATTCCACCTTGGCCGACGAGCGACTCGATCCTGTAGTGGTCCAGAGTCGAACCAACGAGGGCTTGAATATCCGCAGATTGGACTATATGCGGAACGGTGGTCTCCTGGTCTAGCGGTTCAGAACCACGGTTCCCACGGTCGCTGCGGATTTGGGTTTTGTCAGGATCTTCCGTCGAGGAAGCCATAGGATGGTTTAGTTTCCGCCTGCGCCGCCGAAGCCGTCATCCAACGGGTCTTTGCCCTCCTCTGGGGGTGCTTCTTTCTTCGATCCATCATCGCCGATGATCGCAGCGATGGCTTGTTTGAGATCGAAGATAGGTCGGCGTGAGGAATTCTTCACCAAATCGATGCTCGTGATGGATTCTTTGTTGAGTGCGTCCTGCAAAGCTTCTACTTTCTTGACGACTTCCATGAGCTTGAGCTTTGCGGCATCGTCGACCACGGACATGAGCCCCTTGGATTCTGCCGGAGGGGTAGCCGTAGCAGACTTGCGCCCGGTTCCGGTAAGCCCATAGTGAACGCGTTCGAGACGTTGCTGGAGAAACCTGCGCGCGTTCTTGACTTCCCTGGGCTGATCTTCGAATGGGTTTTTGGGTTTGGCTGGGTTGCTGAATCCAGGAGGACCCGCGGGACCACCTCCAGGACCGCCCGCCGGACCACCTTCACCTTCGCTACCGGGTCCTGCCGCCCCCCCGCCACTGAGCCCTGGAGGTCCACCGCCTGCCATGCCACCGAACCCGCCTGGCGATGCGGCCTGGGTTTGATCGCAGCGTTTGGTCCAAGCATCGAGGCTTGTTTTGACAAACTCCAACGAACCTTTTTCTATCGTCGAAATATCTTCTGGCTTCAAATCCGCAAGCTTGACTTGGCCAAAGCTCCACATGGCTTTTTCTGCGAGCCACTCGGTGTGTTTCTTGGGATCCTTGAGGACTGGCAAAACGATTCCTGCGAGCATCGCATTGGCTTGTTTAGCGGCTTCTCCCTTACCCGAGGCGATGAGTGTCAAATTCTCAATCATGAGCTCTCGGAGGTAATCGTCTTCTTTTTTGCCTCTGGCTGCAGGTTTCTGGCTTGCTAAAAAGGCTTGCACATTGGTCATGAACTGGCCTTGAGCTCGATCGAGTCCAGTCGCGTCGAGCCCCGGATAGCTCCAGTGCCTTGGCAGATAGGACAATGATGTAGCGATCATGCCGTCGTTTTCGGCTTCTTTGGGATCGAGCAGATCGATCAGAAGCTTGGTGGCCGCCGGATCACCTTGTCCTCCGGCGCTTGTGGAGGCAGGAACGCGATTGATTCGGCCGGCGATGACAGCGGCAAGCACGCGAGCCGAGGGATGGTAGGTCTTGCCTTCGTTGTCCTTGGAAAGGATCTCTTTGATCTGCCGCATGAGCATCTTGTTGTACTCAGCGAGCATCTCGGGATTCTGCTTGACCCGGCGTTCCATGACATCGATGTCGCCAAGGATTTCGATCCGAGCCTTGTTCATCGACTCTGCGTTGGGTTGTGCAATCCGTGCAAAGAGGCAGTTTTGATAGTAGGCTTCGATGGTGGCGATGTCGAACGATTCGGGTTTAAGTTTTTCGTTCTTCTCTTTGAGCTTCGCGTCGTTGCAGACCGACGCATCGACATTCTTGGTCCGATGGGTCGGGGCGGCTGCCTCCTGCCCGTAAACTCGATGGCTTAGTGACTCGAATCCTAGACCTGGGATGCTCAAGCAGGTCCACACGAGGGTTTGAGCCCAGAACCGTCTAGCCGATAACCTGCGAGGTTGCGCGTTTTTTGGACGAAGTAGTCGCATGACGAGGGAGCCTTATCGATCGGATGAAATATCCGCTTGCTTGAGAGAACAAGCGGACCGAAAACTCAGCAATTCATTGTATCCAAAATAGCACAGATAAAAGCAGAACTGTGAATTTTCTGGGGCCAAATGCGATCGTCAAAGACTCTACGGACTGCATTTTCCGGGAAAAAGGGCCATTAGGGTACGCGGCGGCCGGGCCGATAGCCTACTCCTGGCGTTTTCCCCTTGCCCGTTGCAGACTGCTGGCCGGAGCGCTGTTGCTTTTTGGACCCCTTGCGTTGCTGTCCTTGTCCTGGCCTCTGGTTCGGGGTGGGCTTGGGGTCGGCCTGAGTGTCGTTGGGACGAGAGTCGTTGGGAATGGTATGGACATACTCGCCGCGGAAGTTTGCATTGGCATCCGAGCGCCGCTTGTCGATCGCTTCTTTGGGGGGTTTGGATGGGATCAAGCAGTCGCAACCCTCGCCGATCAGATCGTTTCGACCGACATGTCGCAGGGCATCTCGGACCTCAAAGTAGTTTTCAGGTTTGAAAAACTGCATCAGAGCCCGCTGTGATTTGCGATCCTTCAGGGCCCGAGCGATATAGACCTCATTGAGGGTGAAGGGATCCAGGCCGGTGTAGTACATGCTCGTGGCGACATCCAATGGGGCTGGGATGAAATCCTGAACTTGGTCGGGTTTATAACCATTTCTCTTTAGAAACAGTGCCAGTTCGATCATCGACTCGATGGAGCTGCCCGGATGCGAGGCGATGAAATAAGGGACGAGGAACTGTTTTTTGCCGGCATCGGCGCTGGCCTCTTTGAACTGCTCGGTGAAATACTCGAAGTCGTCGTTGGCGGGCTTGCGCATCTTGTAGAGCACATCGGCATCGACGTGCTCGGGGGCGACTTTGAGGTGCCCTCCGACGTGATGCTCGGTCAGCTCGCGGATATACTCGGGTGATCGGCGAGCCAGATCCATCCGAATGCCGCTTGCCACGAGCACCTTCTTGACTCCTGGCAATTCTCGGGCCTCTCGCATGAGCTCGATTACGGGCTGGTGATCGACCCCCAAGAGTTTGCATATCTTTGGATGCACGCAGGACTGCCTTCTGCAGACAGCCTCGACCTCTGGCCGAGTGCAACGCATGTGGTACATGTTGGCCGTCGGTCCCCCGATGTCGCTGACGATTCCTTTGAACTCTTTGTCCTGGCTCATCTGGCGGATTTCATTGAGCACGGACTCTTTCGAGCGGGACTGAATGATACGGCCTTGATGTGCGGTGATCGAACAAAAAGTGCATCCACCGAAACACCCCCGCATGATCGTCACGGAGTTCTTGATCATGTTGAAGGCTGGGATGGGCTCGGTGTAGCTAGGATGGGCGCGGCGGGTGTAAGGTAGCCCGTAAATGCGATCCATGGCTTCTTGGCTGATCGGCAATCCTGGGACATTGCACACGATGGCCTGATTGCCATGACGCTGGACCAACCGCCTTGCGTTGAGCGGGTTGGTTTCATTGTGAATCATCCGGGTGGCGATCGAAAACGCGACCTTGTCGGTCGTTACGGCTTCGTAGGAGGGCAATTCCAAAGCATCTTCGGGAACGGTTTCAGAGGCTCCTAGAGCGTAAGCCACACCGCGCATGTCACGTAGGTCTTTGACACTTTGGCCTGCTTCGAGCCGACGAGCGATCTCGATGATCGAGTTTTCGCCCATGCCAAAGCCGACCAAGTCCGCTTTTGAGTCGAGCAAAATGCTGCGGCGAACTTTGTCGCTCCAGTAGTCGTAATGAGCCAATCGACGCAGCGATGCCTCGACGCCACCGGCGATGATAGGGACGCCCTTGTAAGCTTCACGAG
>CAILTZ010000552.1 GCA_903837255.1 uncultured Pirellula sp.
CTGAAGGGGGAGTTCTATCGTATATTTGCATAGACGTTGAGGACGATGGACCGGGGATCCCAGAGGCGATGCGTAGTGAAGTGATGAAACCGTTCGTACGAATCGATCCTGAGTCGCAAGAACAGCAGCAAGCATCGTCCCACTCGGGGCTCGGGTTGGGGTTAGCCATTGTCCAGCGGATCCTACAACAGCACGGGGGATCGGTCGAAATCGATCGCGGAGAGCTCGGCGGATGCTTGGTCAAAACCCGATGGCCAATCATTTAAAGATCCACGGAAGACCGTAGAGTAAGGAGGGGCGGACTGGCCGCGCCCTCCTCCTCGACAAACCGTACGTGCAGATTTCCCGCATACGGCTTTCGCAGTCACTGCGGCATGCTCTGCCGAGGCGACCGCCTTGTGGGGATCCCAGGTACCTAGACTGTTCTATTGACGCCCGGCCACTCCTATTTGTGTAACGAGGCCGAATCGAGTTCACTTGCGTTACGGCTGACGTCGTCGTCTTCCAAGGCTTCAGCTTGCGGATTGCTCCAGCAAACTGCTTGGTTGACTACACGGCGAACGAGCACTTACCATGGTTAGTACCTTTCAACTAACAAGAACAGCCAGGCTTACTGGCGCACCAGAGATCACAGAGGCACAGAGGGAACCAGAGCATTTCACTCTGCGATCTCTGTGCCTCTGTGGTTACCTTCAATGCTAGCTTGGGAACCTGATTCACCGGACGGGGCAAGCCCGTCGGGGTTTGAATTTCCCGCTCGGATTGTCAGGCAGGAGCAGAGGTTATGAGAGGCTACATTTCTAGCTTTGAACCGTGGGCACCGGACGGGGCAAGCCCGTCGGGGGCCGTCCTACCTCGTTGGATGGCCTGACAGGGTAACGCTCGAGCGTCGTTGGACAGTTTGTCGGGCTCCCAGACGGGCTTGCCCCGTCTGAAGCCCAAGGCGTGTAGCTAGCCCCAGACGGCCTTCGTCGTCCACTTCAAACCTCCCCGGCAGAAACCAGGTCTGGAGGTCTCTCGCAAAGGCGCCAAGCCCGCAAAGGGAAAAAGCCGGGAGCTTTAGCAAGATCCACTAATTTGGCGTCGAGGCCCTTTGGCTGCTAACCCTGGGTGGCGTTTGCGATAGATGAAAATCTCGCATGCCCTATAATTGCAGGGATTGTCAGGGCGATCCAAGAGCGATTCGCCCCGTTCCCTAGGATCAATTTCGTACGCTTGATCGAATCCCCATGAATACCCCCACCTCCCACTCGGCTCCCGACCCGTACTTCCAACAACTCTTCGCAGACCGTATCGGCGGCCCTCAGTACGGCAAAGCCAACGAGATCTATAAATTCGAGAAGATCAAACGTGCCAAACGCAAGGCACTTGCCGATTACCCGAACCGCCTACTCCTGGACTTCGGCATCGGCGAAAATGATTCAATGGCCGACTCGTCCGTTCGCGAAGCACTGAGCGTCCAAGCCAACCGACCCGAGAACCGCGGCTACATGGACAACGGAACGGCTGACTACAAGCAAGCGGTCGCTCGGTTCATGAAACGGGAGTTCAACGTCGATCTGAATCCCGACACACAAATCAATCACTGCATCGGTAGCAAGACAGCTCTATCGATGCTCCCAGCTTGCTTCATCAACCCGGGGGACATCACGATGATGACGGTCCCTGGTTATCCCGTCGCTGGAACCCACACGCGATACTATGGCGGTACCGTGCATCGCTTGCCACTCCTGGCCCAAAACCATTTTTATCCGGACTTCTCCGCAGTCACCCCGGAAACTTGGGAACGTACCAAAATGCTGGTGGTGAACTATCCCAACAGCCCGACCGGTCAAGTCGCGACCAGAGAGTTCTACTCCAAGATCATCGAACTTGCCAAAAAGCATCAATTCGTCGTCGTCCAAGACGCCGCGCATATCCTCCTATCGTTCAAAGGCAAGCCGCTGAGCTTTCTCGAAGTTCCCGGCGCGATGGATGTCGGTGTCGAAGTCCACTCGATGAGCAAAGGCTTTGACATGATCGGCTGGCGGATCGGTTGGGTTTGCGGTAGCGAGAGAATTGTCCAAGCCTTTTCGGACGTTAAGGACAACTGCGATAGCGGCCAATTTGGAGCCATCCAACGAGCCGCCATCAGCGGCTTGGACAACCCCGAAATCCCCAACCGAATTAGAGCCAAATACAAGCGACGGCTCGAGAAACTCGTCGCCACGCTGCGGCGCTGCGGATTTACCTGCGAAGTCCCCGGTGGGAGTTACTTCCTCTACACCCAAGCCCCCAAGGGGGTCACGGGCGGTGCAACTTTTAACAATGCTGAAGAAGCCTCTCAATACTTCATTACCGAACATTCGATTGTGATCGTTCCCTGGGATGATGCGGGTAGCCACCTGCGATTCTCGGTGACTTATGAAGCCGCCGATGAAGCGGCCGAGGATGCGCTCATGGCCGAGACTGAGCGGCGTTTGTCGGCTTTGAATCTAACGTTTTAATTCCCAGAATACACAACGAGAACCCTGCTCCATGACCGACCTAGAACTTCATCAACAATTGCAAAAGGCTTTGGATCACTTCAAGGATCCTGAGACCGGCAGGCCATTGTCAAAGACTGGCCAGGTCACCGATTGGGTGGTCGCCGATGGGCACGCCAAATGCACCTTGCGACTGACCTCGATGATCCGGACGATTGAAACGGAGGTTGCCGAGCAGCTGAAGTCTCATCTTCACAGCCAAGTTCCGGGTCTCAAATCGATCGAGATACGGATCGATGATTTCGAGCGACCCGCTCAGCCGCTTGGACAGATCGGACTTACGGCTAAAGCAGT
Source organism: uncultured Pirellula sp. (assembly GCA_903837255.1). GTDB lineage: Bacteria > Planctomycetota > Planctomycetia > Pirellulales > Pirellulaceae > JBKCUI01. Next base: position 2,820 of record CAILTZ010000552.1, read on the forward strand.
CATTGCCGTGGCAGCAGGCAAAGGGGGAGTGGGCAAGAGTACGCTAGCGGCAGCCATCGCGCTGACGCTCGAGCGACTCGGGGCCAAGGTAGGGTTGATGGACGCCGATATCTATGGGCCGAGCGTGCCACACATTCTGGGGCTTGAGGGACGGCCTCAGATTGTCGATTCCAAGATTCAGCCGATTCGGGCTGGGACCATGCCCGTGATGTCCATGGGATTTTTGATCGAGCGAGACCAAGCGGTCGCTTGGCGTGGGCCGATGCTCAACGGATCGATCACTCAATTCCTGCGCGATACGAATTGGGGTGATCTGGACTTTTTGATCATCGACATGCCTCCTGGGACCGGGGACGTCGCGATCACGCTATCGCAACTGATACCCCTGACGGGCGCAGTGATTGTTTGCACCCCACAGGAAGTAGCCTTGCTCGATGCCGGCAAAGCGATCAGCATGTTCGAGAAGACCAAGATTCCGATTTTGGGGATTGTCGAGAACATGAGTGGGTTCACCGATCCGGAGACTGGCAAGACGTTTGACATCTTTGGTCGGGGTGGAGCAAGGCAGAAGGCCGAGGAGATCGCAGCTCCGTTCTTGGGAGAAGTCCCGATCCAAATGTCGATTCGAAGCGAATCTGACCAGGGCAAGCTAGCCGATGCGCTTCGGGATCCGAGGATTGCCAAGCCGTTCGAGGACGTATGTCGCGCATTGGTTCGCGCGATGACCGCACGGATCGCCGCCGATCCACTTGCCAAGATCTCGTTGCCTGTGTTGGGTTAACGGGACCTGCTCAGTTCTTGTGGTATCTTTGTGGCTAAAAGCCCGGTTCTCTCGAACTCAGCTTCGCGGTACTTATTACCAAATTCCCGCCCGAGCAGCGCGTTGACCCGGATGAAATGATACAATTTCATGATCGAACGCGCACGAGAAGAAGCACGAACAATGTGGTGCACCGAAGTCGCCGACGGTGCTTTTTTTGATTTTTTGAATCGTGGAATAAGGCGACATCGGTGACCACGGTCTTTCGTCGCC
>CAILTZ010000553.1 GCA_903837255.1 uncultured Pirellula sp.
ACTGCGGATGCTTCACGCGATACTCAAGCGTCCGCTTAGGGCCCTTGGCATATCCCCAGTAATGCTCGGTGATGAACTCGCCCAAGGAGCCCGGGGGTGGCAGCTCAAGCGGCCGGTTGATGTTTGCCGCGATACGATGCTCTAGATTTCGACCCCACCGATACTCGGCGCTTTGAACTCCTTGATCATTGCCAGTGCTCGGTTCGAAACGATGACTCATGGCCGTGGCCACATAATTCTCGTTGAATAGGTTGTTGGCTATCAGCGGTATGATCGGTTTGGGAACAATCTCGCGAACGAAAGTCACGGCTCTTAAACTCGGATCTCGATCCGGTACAACATAAAAACGAAGGTTCACTTCTTCGAACCGTCGATGGAATGGTACTGGAATTCCCAGGACCCTCGTTTGGTCAAACAGGAATGCGACCAACGAGACAAAGCAATCCCCTTGAAAAAAATCCAACTTGGTCCTGGCCGGCACCAACGGCTCGAGCAAAGAAGGATCCACGGCGTAATTGGCCAGGATCAAATGTTTCCAATGGGCGGATAGAAACTCCATACCTTTTTGATCCAATCTTGCACGGTCTTTAAATCTGACAATTCCTTATGATCCAAAGCAGTGGACACATTATAATCCATCGGGCCTTAACCATTGAGTAGTTCGTATCCACCCGCTTGTCCATGTCCAGTGGATGATTCCATGGGCCGATTCGGTTGCCGGGACTAGCGATGCGAGTTACAAGTCCGTCACGCAAGGATGGTGGGCATTGGGGGCGACGATCGGTAGTTTCCTCGGTGCCCAAGTCGCGACGCTTCTGGGCCCCCGACGCAGTTACTTGCTCTTCAGTCTCGGCTCGGTGCTTACGACCCTGTGCATGTTCTTGGCGACAGGTCCTATGCAAGTCGGGTTTCACCCGACGGTCTTCGTCCAAGGCCTTGTCTCGACCCTTTTCTTTGGCTGGCTAGCGGTATTTCTACCGACCCTTTTCCCGATCGGAGTCCGAGCCTCGGGTTGCGGGTTGGCTTACAATGTCGGCAGGTTTGCAACCGCGATCGGAGTCTTCGCGGCGGGTAGCTTGTTGCCCTTATTCGGCAATAGCTATCCAAAAATCGGAGCCACCTGCGCACTGCTCTATGGACTCGGATTGCTGGCGGCTTGGTTTATCCCAAAAAAATTCAACTCAGTCGCTCAAGACTCATGATTCCCGCCCGATCAAGACTTACGGTGCAGTGAGCGATTGTTGCTGGTAAATCGGCAAGTAACGGTAATAGATTTCCAAACACATGCAGCCTAGTGCGGTCGTGTAGATCCTACCACCATGACCACCCCAAACACAGCGCGGGTCCCACGAGCCAGCTAGCTCCCCCTGAACGATTTGCGTCGAGACGAGCTCCTTTTTCATCGCCTCGTTCCACACCACCCAGGCCTCTGGCTGATTCTTGGTGTGGTACAACGCTAAGGTTGCGTAGTACCAAGAATAGAAATTGGTTTGACCCTTGCCCGGAAGCTGCCCGAGGAGCATTTGTTTGGCCTCCTGAGTGGCTTGCGCCGACATCGGAAGGCCGAGCATGGATCTTATCGCAAGGGCTTCGGCCGTCATGGCAGCAGAAGCTTGCTGGCTCGGTGGACGAACCTGAGGAGTCAGGTTGCGATACACCGCAAGCCCTCCGGACTTACCCGTAGCAACCGAATCGAGGAATCGTTGTAGCAAGACTCTATGGGAACCTTGCAGTGGACTCGCTTGGCTCGCGTTAGCACTATTCAAGAGCATGGCTTGCCAGCCGAACTGACTGGTGTCCCCTGGATCATCGGAGGCAAAGTCATATCGCCAACCACCGGTCTTTGGATTCATGGCCTTGAGCGTGTAACCCACTGCGCTGCGTATGGGCTCTAGCAATTCCTGGTCCTGGGTCATCGCATAAGCTTCTGCGAGCGCGATGCCGGCAATTCCGTGGCTATACATCCGTGAGTATCGAACGGTAGGTTGGTTGCCGATTTGACTGCGTCCGGAAAGATCCCCTGAGGGGAATTGTTGTTGGGAAAGATACACAAGCCCTCGCTTGACGGTGGTCGCGTAAGGACCTGAATCGATGTGCGTGTGCCCTGCGCCGAGAAACGCAAGAAGAGCAAGTCCGGTCATGGCCGTGTCAGCAAATTTGCCAGTGTCCGCGCGGTAGACTTCCTCGGTGTAGGCTTTCTCGGTGTAGTTTTTTTCGGTGTAGGGATCCATCCCCCGTTGGCCGGCCCCGAAGGCTTGCGCGCTCCAGGACCCATCGCTCGATTGAGATTTGGCTAGGAATTCCAAGGCTCTGCGGACCGCTTGCTCGGTGTCCGCATCCCCTCCGTTTTGCATCGCGTAAGCAAAGCGATCTGGAGCGAACCGCAATCGGTAAGCCGGAGGGACCTCTGCCAAGGAACGCGATAGCTTGGGCGGGCCGATCTCCATCGGTATGGCTTCGATTGGCACCATCGGGGCTGCGGTTGGCATCAGCGATACGTTCTTTGCATCGAGCGACGCATCATCGAGCGACGCATCGACGGGCAAGTTCATGGGGACATCGTCTTGGATCTGACCGAGGAGTCGGAGTTCCTCATCGGAGATTTGCGTAGGGTTGTCTACTTCGGGAGGCGATAGGTCGATAGCAGAATCGGTGGGCAATTCCAGCGAACGGTTCCATAGG
>CAILTZ010000554.1 GCA_903837255.1 uncultured Pirellula sp.
ACAGCCCCGCAAGGACAGTCTCCCCGTGCATCCCGAAACCCTGATGAACCTGAGCTTTTATGAAATTCAAATTCCCTGTAGTCATCATCGACGAGGATTTTCGCTCCGGTAACGCATCGGGATTGGGGATTCGGGCGTTGGCCGAAGCCATCGAGAGGGAGGGGATTGAGGTCGCTGGGGTCACCAATTACGGGGACCTTTCCCAGTTTGCCCAGCAGCAGAGCCGGGCCTCGGCGTTCATCCTTTCGATCGACGACGACGAGTTTGTCTCCGAGGCATCGATGCATTCGGCGCTGGCAAACCTGCGGCAATTCATCTCCCAAATCCGCTTTAAAAACGCCGATATCCCGATCTTCTTGTACGGGGAAACCCGTACCTCGCGGCACATCCCAAACGATATTTTGCGCGAACTGCACGGTTTTATTCATATGTTCGAGGACACGCCCGAGTTTGTGGCCCGGCACATTCTGCGGGAGGCCAAGTCTTATGTCGAAGGTCTCGCTCCACCGTTTTTCCGCGCAATGATTCACTACGCCCAGGACGGTTCGTATTCCTGGCACTGCCCGGGCCACTCTGGCGGCGTGGCATTCCTCAAGAGTCCTGTCGGGCAAATGTTCCATCAGTTCTTTGGCGAAAACATGCTCCGGGCCGATGTGTGCAACTCGGTCGAGGAACTCGGACAACTTCTCGATCACACAGGACCGGTCGCCGCCTCCGAACACAACGCCGCACGGATCTTCGGTGCAGATCATTGTTTCTTCGTGACCAACGGAACCTCGACCTCCAACAAAATCGTTTGGCACTCGACGGTCGCCAATGGAGACATCGTCGTGGTGGATCGCAACTGCCACAAGTCGATTCTTCATTCGATCATCATGACCGGCGCGGTCCCGGTTTTTCTGACCCCCACGAGAAACAATCTGGGGATCATCGGTCCAATTACCAAAGAAGAGTTTTCCCTCGAAAGCATCCAGCGCAAGATCGACGCGAACCCCTTCGCCAAAGAAGCCCAAGCCAAACATCCGGATCGCAGCCCGCGCATCCTGACCATCACGCAAAGCACTTACGATGGAATTCTCTACAACGTCGAACAACTCCGCAAAATGCTCGACGGACAGATCGGCACCCTGCACTTCGATGAAGCTTGGTTGCCCCACGCAGCCTTCCACCACTTCTACAAGGACATGCACGCGATCGGTCCGAATCGACCGCAACCCCAAGAGTCGATGATCTTCGCGACCCACTCGACGCATAAACTCCTGGCCGGCATCTCCCAAGCCTCCCAGATTCTTGTGCGAGAACCTGCAAACAAAAAACTCGATCGACATACCTTCAACGAAGCTTACCTGATGCACTCATCGACCTCGCCGCAGTATGCCATCATCGCTTCATGCGACGTGGCCGCCGCGATGATGGAACCACCCGGCGGCACAGCGCTGGTCGAGGAATCGATCATGGAAGCCATCGATTTCCGTCGAGCGATGAGGAAAGTCGACGACGAATGGGGTTCCGACTGGTGGTTCAAAGTCTGGGGACCAGACCGTCTGGCCGAAGAAGGAATCGGAGAACGAGAAGACTGGATCCTACACGGCGACGAAGACTGGCACGGCTTTGGAAAACTGGCCGACGGCTTTAACATGCTCGATCCGATCAAAGCGACTGTCATCACTCCAGGACTCGATGTTTCCGGGCGATTTTCCGATTCGGGTATCCCCGCTTCGATCGTCACTCGCTACCTGTCCGAACACGGTGTTATCGTCGAGAAAACCGGTCTTTACTCGTTCTTTATCATGTTCACGATCGGGATCACCAAAGGGCGTTGGAACACCCTCGTCAGCGCCCTTCAACAGTTCAAAGACGACTACGACAAGAATCAACCGATGTGGAAGATCCTGCCGGAGTTCGTTCAGCAGTATCCCCAGTACGAACGGGTCGGACTCAAGAACCTCTGCCAGAAAATCCACGACACCTAC
>CAILTZ010000555.1 GCA_903837255.1 uncultured Pirellula sp.
CCAGGGTGCCGATGTGGTCGATCTGGAGAACGAGCAAAAGAAGGCCGTCGGGTTGGTCATCCAGCGAGACCAGTTCCCCGACAATTTGTTCGCACCTCCCCGCCGGCGAACGCTCATGGCCGACGATGCCAATCCAATCTACGACAAGGAGATGCATGCCGAGCTTTTCAGCCAGGGGACCTTGATGCTCCGGATCGTGATTCAACTGAGCATGATTCTGGCGATCCCCCTGATGACGATCTTGCTGTTCTGGAAACCCGACCTGGCTTACTTCTATGTTGGCTACGTGCTGGTATTCAACATCTTGTGCGCACCGGTCTTCACCGCCGGTACAATCACCGGAGAGAGAGAACGCCAGACGCTCGACCTGCTCCTGACGACCACCATCTCGACCGGTCAGATACTCTGGGGAAAACTGCTCGCAGGTTACCGTGTTTCAGTGGTTTTAACTGCCTTTCTGATGTTCCCGATGCTGCTATCGTGCATCAACCCCGAGGTGAATCGAAACTGGCTAGCGATGATTACGTTCGTCGTGATCCTGTTTTTTGCATCGGTTTTCAACTCGGTCCTGTCGCTCTTCATTTCGACAATTGTCCGCAAAACCAGCACGGCACTGATGCTTTCGTACATAACCCTACTGGCGTTGTATCTGCTGCCCTTGGCGATTTATTTTTTGATTTCCAGCAGCGCGCCGGAAGATCAGGACACCTCCGTGTACCGATACATCGGGGTCACCAGCCCGCTGATGGCTACCGAAAGTGTTCCGATGACCAGCGTGATGTCTGGACTGGAAATGTCGAAAACAAAACCTGGCGATTGGTTGTTTGTTGCCAGCTACTTTGGAGTCACCACAGTTGCTACTCTAGTTCTGTTCTCGCTGACGGCACTCCTGCTCCGAAGTCGCTGGAGACTCACCGGACGAGGATAAATCTCTCTCTACCGAGTCGAATTTATGCAAATCCCACCCTTTGGCTTCGGACCCTCCGAGGCGATGAAACAGGTCTCCCAGTGGCTCGGGAACCCGGCATTAAACCAAGCCATTAAGGAGGCCGCTCAAAAATTGGGGATCAAAGAAGTCCCCTCGGCTGCCAGCGTCCAAGAAGTCTTGCGGCAAGCCGGTAAGTGGATCGAGCGGACCGCTGAACCATGGTTCGCCAACAGCGATTCCTCCACCCGGCGTGCACTCGAAACGGGTATCAATGCCACCGGCGAATTGTTTCATTCGCGTTGGACTACCCAGCCCCTGAGCCCAAACGTTAGCAGACTCGCCGCAGTCATGAGCGATCCCAAGGGTCGAGGGCTTCCCAAAGGCCACGCGGCGAATTGGTCGGCTGGCTTTCTGCCGGGCGTCTACCAAGGGACGTATCTGAAACCTTCGGGAGATGCGATCGAGAACCTCAAGCCGCCGGTGAATTTAACCACTGCCATTCAAAGGCAGCAATTGGACGCCCTGGCTCAGTTCAACCAGATGCACCTGCAAAACCATGCTACGGATGGAGAGCTTGCGGCTCGCATCGAGAGCTTTGAATTGGCTTTCCGAATGCAGAGCAAGGCTCCAGAGACGCTGGATCTTGGCGATGAACCCGAGCATATTCACAAGCTCTACGGGATTGGGGATCCCAAATGCGATCACTTTGCTCGCCAGTGCTTGATGACTCGCCGATTCCTCGAGCGAGGCGTTCGCTTTGTACAGATCTACTCGGGCGGGATGGAGAACGAGAGGTCCTGGGACGGGCACGTGGACATCGCGGGTAACCACCAACAGTTCGCCGACGAAACGGATCGGCCTGTTGCCGGTTTGCTCTCGGACCTTGAGCAGCGTGGGATGCTCGATGATACGCTGATCATTTGGTGTGGAGAGTTCGGTCGATTGCCTATCGCCCAGCTCGGTGGCAAACCTGGGCGGGATCACAATCCCCATTGCTTCACGGCTTGGATGGCCGGTGGTGGGGTTCGTGGCGGCAGCTCCTATGGGCAGTCCGATGAGGTGGGCTACAAAGCCGCCGTCGATCGAGTGCACCTGAACGATCTCCACGCGACGATTCTGCATCTCTTGGGGCTAGACCATCAGCGGTTGACTTATCCGTACAACGGCCGCAACTTCCGGCTGACGGATGTGTCGGGTGAGGTCATCAGCAAGATCATCGCTTAGAGATCATCGCTTAGAGATCAAATAAAAAAACCGGAGGCAGGTCTGCTCCGGTTTTTCGTAGTTTGCTTTGAGTGGACGTGTCGATCACCATCGAGGACTACATCGAGGAGTTGAGTGCGGCTTCGAGTTTCGTTCGAGCCGGGATGCCTTGGAATCGCTCGATGATCTCACCGTCCTTGAACAGCAACAGGGTAGGGATCGCGTTGATGCCGTACTTGGTTGCTAGTTCTGGGTTCTGGTCGACATCGACTTTACCAATCCGAACCTTCCCTTCGTATTGGACGGAAAGCTCATCGATCAGGGGAGCGATCTGCCGGCATGGTCCGCACCAGGTTGCCCAAAAGTCTACGAGCACCGGTTGGCTCGAGGTCAAAACATCGCTATCAAAACCGGCATCGGTGAATTCCGCTGCATGTCCCATCTGGCAATCTCTCCTTGGAATTTGAATGGTTTTTACGGGAGCTCTGCCCATTGGCAGTCCCGCAAGATTGCATCACTTTACCGCACATAGCGTGCCAAGCCAAGCAGTAAGCTTGGAGCCTGTTGGTTAATCTCTGGTTGCCAGGCTCAAATCCGAAGGGTTTCCCCAGGGGAAATTGGGAGGTGGCAGAGCCAGGGCAGCGATTTTCTCTGCTGATTTTGGATGGTGGAAAGTTAGTCGATAGGCGTGCAGAGCGATTGGCGGTTCGCGGTAGGTTTGTCCTTCGGGCCCCCAGGTATTTTGGCTTCCGTAGAGCCGATCCCCGAGGATTGGGAATCCTCGCGAGCCGCACTGGAGGCGTATTTGGTGCATGCGTCCGGTTCCGAGTCGGATCAGCAGCAGCGACTCGGGTTGGTTGTGTGAATTGGTGCGCTGCTGAATCACTCGGTATTCAAGCGTTGCGTCCCGAGCATGGACTTGATCGATGCTCGCGATTTCCGCGCGAGGCTCATCGGGGACTTTGCGCATGGTGTCCACCCATGCCCCCTCTTTAGGTACTAGTCCGGAAACCCAAGCCAGATATTCTTTGACAACGGTCCTAGTGGCGAACTGATCGCACAGTCGTCGCAGCGAACGCTGATTGCGGGCGACGACGACAGTTCCGCTGGTCATGCGATCGAGCCTGTGAGGCATGCCGATAAAGGGTTTCGGCAAACCGGGAGCAGAGAGTTGATCGGCCAGTCGGGACTGCAAGCTCGGAAGGGTTTCGATGGCTTGTGTAAGCAGATCCACCGGCTTGTGAACCACTAGGAACCAAGGGTCCTGTACGAGAATCTCGATAGCGGTGGGCTCAGACATGTTTGGGGATCACAACGCAGGGCAATGGCAACGATGCTTGCAGCATGATGCAGGTCTAGCCACAATAGCAAGCTTGGTGCAATTCGGTCGAGGCAAAAAAAAACGAGAAACACCGGCCACGAAACGAACATCTCCGTATGTCTGTCTCATAAGTGCTTCTCGTTGGACCTATGTTCGGACATATTGGTGCATGGGTCAATAGGGCTTATGGATCGCTAGGCAATGAAGTCAGGGAATTTTTTGATGGCTCAATCACGATGACTGCGAAACAACGAGAGTCGATTCACTTCGTCACAGGTCGGTTGGCCGAGCCGGCAGTGCGTGAGATTGTTCAACGGTTGGCTCAGCAACATAGCTTTGATTACAGCATCGACGTGCTTCCGATCACGGTAGCTGCATTGATGACTCCCAAGTGGCTCATGCGTCACATGAGCGTACCATCCAGCACCACGCGGATCCTGCTTCCTGGTTATCTCGCTCCACACATCGAAGAGATTCGACATGCCTTAGGCCAACAAGGACTATCCACGTTGGTCGATTGCGGACCCAAGGATGTTCGGGATCTACCCACGATGTTCGGCAGTAGACGTTATCGCTCGGACGACTATGGCGAAACCCAGATCGAGATCATCGCCGAAATCAACTACGCTCCTCGGCTCCAGCGAAAAACACTTATCGCTGAAGCTCAGCGATTGGTCCAGCATGGCGCCGATCGGATCGACTTAGGCTGCGAGCCGGGCATTCGCTGGTCGGATGCAGCCGATGCGGTGCGAGCCATCACGGACTTAGGTATTGCCGTATCGATCGATTCCTTCGATCCATGGGAGGTCCAACAGGCTGTCAGCAGCGGTGCGACGCTAGTGCTTTCGGTCAACTCCGAGAATCGTCAAAGAGCCCTGGATTGGGGTGTCGAGGTCGTCGCCATTCCAGACGATCCTTCGGACTATCAAAATTCCATGGTCGAAACGGCCAACTTCCTTTTGGAGCACAAAGTCCCGTTTCGCTTGGACCCGATCCTCGAGCCGATCGGCTGTGGGTTTGCTCGATCATTGGGCCGGTATCTGCACACGCGAGAGATGTTCCCCGAAGCTGCGATGATGATGGGTATCGGAAACATCACCGAATTGACCGACTCGGATTCGGCTCCGATCAACACGCTTCTTCTGGGCTTCTCTGCAGAGCTTCAAATCCATAGTGTGCTGACCACCCAAGTCATCGCTTGGGCCCAATCCAGCGTCCAGGAGTGCGATCTTGCACGGCGATTGGTCGAGTACGCCGTACGGCATCAAGTTCCCCCGAAGCACCTTGAAGAGCGTTTGGTAATGCTCCGCGATACGACGTGTATCCATCCGAGCCCTTCGACACTCCGAGCATTGGCCGAGCAGATCAAGGACAACAACTATCGCGTCGCGATCGACGGGGAGAAGATCCATCTGATGAGCGCTGGAGTCCATTTGCAAGGGACCGATCCGTTCGAGATGATGCAGGAGTTATTCAAGCTACCTGAATCGCGCAACGTCGACCCATCGCATGCGTTTTATCTTGGTTTCGAATTATCCAAAGCCCTAACGGCTCTGACGCTCAACAAACGCTACGAACAAGACGAAGCTCTGCGATGGGGGCTCCACACGCGGCCCGAGCAGCATCATCGGCTCGCACGAAAACGGGCCAAAGAAGATCTCGGCTAGCTTATTTTGGATGGATCCATTTCGGATCCCCGACCGCATAGTGCTCTTTCTTCCATATCGGGACTTCGGCTTTGATCCGCTCGACGAGCCATTCACAGGCCTCGATCGCATTGGCTCGATGGGCCGAACCCACGGCAACAACCATGCTTGTCTGGCCCACAGAGACTTTACCGAGTCGATGGACAAAAGCGACTCGTTCGATTTTCCATTGTTGGCCTACCATCGCGATCAATTCGATCAACTTGAGAGTTGCCATGGATTGGTAAGCGTCGTATTCGAGGCAGACGGTTTCAATGTTTCCGGTGTAGCGGCGGGTGATGCCCACGAACATC
>CAILTZ010000556.1 GCA_903837255.1 uncultured Pirellula sp.
CCATGGTTGCGGATCGAGCCGCGGCGGCCGATCCAGTTGGAGAGCCCAAGCGAATTGTTTTGATAGCTGGCAAGCCATCTCACCCACCTCGGATGCATGAGTTCAACGCAGGCGTGCAGCTTCTGTCGCGATGCCTCCAGGAAAGCGGTTTACCGATCGCCGTCGACATCTCGCTAAGCGGCTGGCCCAAAGACGAGTCGGTGCTCGATCGCGCCGATGCGATCGTTTTTTACATGGACGGTGGAGGGGGTCACGAAGCGGTCCAGGAATCGGGCCGACGTCTCAAGAAGATCGACGAGTTGGCCAGCAAGGGAGTTGGGATCGGTTGTATGCACTATGCAGTCGAGATTGTTGCCGATCAGGCGGGCAAGGAGTTCAAGAAGTGGATTGGTGGACATTACGAGCACATGTTTTCCTGCAATCCGATTTGGTCACCGGAGTTTGGCCAATTGCCTGAGCATCCGATCACCCGTGGGGTCAAACCGTTTTCGGTCAAGGACGAGTGGTATTTCAACATGCGCTTCGCGAACGATCTTGCGGGCGCCTCACCGGCCGATACGGCCAGTGGCAAGTTCGTACCGATCTTGGTCGCAGCTCCTTCCGACGCGGTCCGCAACGGGCCGTATGTATACCCCCCAGGGCCTTATCCTCATATCCAAGCTAACCTCGGTCGAGCCGAAGCGATGCTTTGGACGGTCGAGCGTCCGGATTCTGGACGCGGATTTGGATTCACCGGAGGTCACTTCCACGACAATTGGGGGAACGATTCGTTTCGCAAGCTAATTCTCAATGCATGCTTGTGGTTGGCCAAAGCGGAGATACCTGCCGATGGAGTTGCTTCTAAGGTCACCCAAGAGCAGCTCGATGCGAACTTAGACCCCAAGAAAAAGTAGCCTTGGGTTTTATCAGTATTGACTGGAATGACTGTATTGACTGTATTGACGGCGGACGTTGTTGACCTCGTTGACAGTGTCCATTCTGTCCGCTGTCAACACAGCGCATTCCTGCGCGTCCCAACCTCCGAGCCCATCAAGGACACCAGCGAGATCAAACGCCCCGAAGCAGGCGAGTGGCTTGGTTGTTTGTGCAAAGCTTGAATCAAGTGACCAGGGGACCGCTGCACGAACCCTACGAAAGCCGAACAGCCAAACAGCCCTACGCGCGGTCGGCCCCCTCATCCCCCCCGCCCCTTCTCCCCCTGCCAAAGCCCGGGGGCGAAGGGGGGCCAAGCGATTATTAGGGTTCGTTATTGGGTCATGGAGCAATTCGCAACCACAGATACGGTTGCTTGGTCGTCGTGGCGTTGGCAAGCTTCTTTTCGCCTCGCCCTTGTGTCTCGACTTCGATCGATATCGGACCGGCCCAAGCCGCCGTCGGGGTGCCATCGGCTTTGGGGACCGCGACCACTTTCAAGGTGACCTTCTTTTCACCTTCCTCTTTGACTCTGGAAAACACAGGTTCGCAGGTGTACTCGGGTCCGAGCCCGATCAATCGCACGGTCCCTTCGTCTGTGCAGCCATGCGTTCGCTCCAAGATGACTTCGATCTCCGTGGGTTTGTCCGGTTTGCCTTGGATGATGTCGACGGCGAGGCTACCTAGCACCAGCGGAGTTTCGTTCTCAAGCTCTAGTCGGTATCGAAACGATGGACCAAAGCGACCGTGCAGATCGCGCACGGCGACCCGATACACTCCGGGTGTTTTCATTTGACCCGCCAGAACGGGGTCTTTGATCTCCCCGGATTCGCCTTGTTTGCCAAGCGATTTGTTCTCAGAGTTTAGAATCTCGATGACTGCATCGACAGGCGAACCGAGCGATTCGGCCATCGCAGCGATCTTCCAAAACCCAGGTTCCTTGGTTTCGATTTGCACCACATCCTCGTCTCTAGCCGATTCGAATGCACCAAAAAATGCATAGCGTTTGACGTTCTCGACCAGTGGCACGACCGTCGGCATGTCGCGCTGGCTCGGCTGGTTGATCGCGGTCGCCTCCGATTGAAAACCGCTCGCTAGATCATCGATATCGCCGACCAAGCATTGGATGCGATAAAGGTATTTGTCACCGCCTGCATAGCCGATCGTGCTGTCGGGGGATTCAGGGAACGCGTAGATGCGAACTGAGAATAACCCATCGCGGGGAGCCACGAAAACCAAGCGAGGGTCGAGTCCGAGCGAATCAAGGTTTTGGGCCAAGATGTTCCCTCGTTCGTCGACGATCTCCAAACATGCATCCATCGGGGACTTGAGAGTCCGATTGGCTTCGACGCTCGCGACGAACCTTTGGCCTTTGGAGAGTTTGTATTGGAAGTGGTCGACATCCCCGGACTTTTGCAATACTCCATGGATCTCGACCGGTAAGGTCTCGATGACTTGGGGTTTGCCAAACGAGTCATTCGGTTCTGTTTCGAGCACGCCAGCATATTCGCTGACGAAAAATCGCAGCAGTGGCGAAACGCTTTCGGGGGAATGCAAACGGACCCAATGAAGTCCCAGTTTGGCATCCGCAGGGATCGCGGCTGAGATTTTCCCTGGAGTCTCAGTTGCCGACCATTGGATTTGCGAAGGTTCGCTCCAGAACGAGATAGGCCACTTCTCGAACTTGCCAGGCAGTTCCAGCGTTACGGTGGTGCCTCGTTGGCCACCGATGGGAACAAGCCGAGCGGCGTCCAGGTTCTGCGCGCGTGCGGGGGAGGTCAGAAGGCAAGCCAGGGCGAGCATCAAGCTCAGTGCGCATCGGATCCTTGGACCAACACCGATCCTTGCGGGGGGTTGGTAATTAGGCATGGGCTACATGAGTTCTTTGATAGGAGTAGGATCGCTGACCAAGTGGGTGGGTCGGCCTGAGGGTGTGTAATACACCTTGTCAGGATCGATCCCCATTTTCAGATAGACCGTGGAGACAAAGTTTTCGGGAGCAAGGATCCGCTCGCAGGCCGAATGGCCTTGGCGATCGGTTGCTCCGATGACTTGGCCACCCGGAGTACTGCCACCGGCAAAGAGGATCGACATGGCGTTGGCCCAGTGGTCGCGGCCCGCTTTGGCTTGGCCGGGCAGCGTGCTGATCTTGGGAGTGCGACCGAACTCGCCCAGCGCGATGACCATGGTCGTTTCTAGCAATCCGCGTTGATCCAGATCGTTGATCAAAGCCGCGACGGTTTGATCCCAGGATGGGAGTCGAGTTTTCAGTGCACCGAAGAGGTCCGAGTGATGATCCCACCCGCCGTCGTAGAGGGTTACAAATGGGACACCGGCCTCGACGAGCCGTCTGGCTAGCAGAGCGCGTTGTCCGAAGCTATTGCGACCGTAGGCGTCGCGCGTTGCGTCGGATTCCGAATGGATATCGAAGGCTTTTTGAGCATCGGGAGTCGTGATCAATTCGATCCCTTGTTGAACGAACTCATCGACAGCCACGACCGGGTCGGCTGTCGCTGGATCGCTGAAGCGAGGGAGCCGATCGACTAGGTGTCGCAGATCGCGTCGGGATGCAAAGCGATCGTCGCTTATGCCGCTTGGGAGCTCGACATCGCGAACGCGGAAGTGTTTGTTGCTGGGATCGCCTCCGACGACGAAGGGAGCGTATTTGGCCCCCAGAAAGTTCGGGCCACCCGATCGAGACATGCTAGGCATGGAGAAGTAGGGAGGCAGACCGTGAGGAGCCGGACGCTCCTTGGCAGCGACCGAACCGAGGCTCGGGTGGAAGCTCACAAACGCACCGCAACCGACGGGGATTCGAGGTGGAGCACCGGTCATCATGTAGTGGTTGCCCGCACCGTGGTTTCCTTGGTTGTGGCAAACCGATCGGACGATCGCATATTTATGGGCGATGCTAGCGAGTTGTGGTAGGTGTTCGCAGATTTGGATCCCCTGGACGTTGGTATTGATCGGCTGGAACTCACCGCGGATTTCGACTGGGGCTTCGGGTTTGGGGTCGAAGGTTTCGAAGTGGGTTGGACCTCCATCCATCCAAATCAAGATGCAGCTGGCGGGCTTTTTGTTCGACGGCATGCTCGCCGCAGAGGCTTGGCGCAGTTGCAACAAGTTCGCGAAACTGCCGCCGGCTAGACCAGCGACTCCCAATTGGAGCAAGTTACGTCGGAGCATGGTTCAATCCTTGTGGGTAAATTCAGGAGAGTTGAGCATCGACCAGAGGATATCTTCGACCAGTTTTCGTCGATCATTGTTGGGTTTTCCGAATTCGCTGACTAGATCGGAAAGTTCGTTCGGGTCGGGAAAACGGGAAAAGCTTGCCAGATACAGGTCTTCGACGATTTGGCTGGGGGTCATTTCGGAGCTTGCCAAGCGTTTGGCGAGACCGTTTTCGTCGGTGATTTTCGAGGCGATTGCCGGGGCGTTCATCAGGTGAAGGGCTTGGACGACCGTCGACTCGGGGATCCGCTCGCAGGGTGGGTCTTGGTTGGGATCAGGTCGACCAAAGGCATCGAGCAGTTCCGATTCGGTTCGCACCGTCCAGAGTTGCATCGCGCGGGTGCCGTTGGGTGTGCCCGCATAAGCCTGCGTGGTTTCAGTGATATCGCAAATTGCATCGGCAAGGACTTCGGCTCGCAGGCGTTGTCGGTAGTGGCGAGAGAAGTTGCGATGGTCTCCGCGATTCGTCTCGTTGGGTTCCGACGAGAGCGAGTAGACGTGCGATTGAAGGATTGTGCGAAGGAGTTCCTTTTGATTGAAACCGATCGTGCGAAAATGCGCGGCGAGTTGATCTAGGAGTTTTGGATTGCTAGGGGGGTTGGTGGCTCGAAGATCATCGACAGGATCGACGATACCGATCCCGAAGAGCTCGGCCCAAACTCGATTGACGGCGACTTGGGCAAACGTCGGGTTGGATTCGCTGATCATCCATTCGACCAGTTTTTCGCGAGGGTCTTGACCTTCGGCGATCGGGACTTCGGAACCTCGCAAGGTTTTCGGGGTCAAGGCTTTGCCGGTCAGTGGGTGACGGACTTCGCCGCTGGATTTGACCAACACGGTCTCTTCACCACCGGAGATTGGTGGGGACAGGCCGGTACCTTTGAAGCCGACGCGGGAGAAGAAAGCGGCGAAGGAGTAGAAGTCGTGTTGTCCGTAGACTTCGAAGGGGTGTTGGTGGCACTTGGCACAGTCCATACGGATACCCAAGAAGAGTTGGCTGACCATGGTGACGATTTCTTCCGGTTCGCGGCGGTCGCGGAAGATCGTCACAGCGCCATTCTTCCAGTTGCTTCCGCGCGCAGTGAGGATTCCTCGGACGAATTGATCGTAAGGGATGTTTTGGCGAAAGGCATCGCGGATCCAGGTATCGAGGCTCAGGACAGCTTTGATGCCGACGCGGTAAGGGTTTGGCCTGAGCAGGTCGGCCCATTTGTTGGCCCAGTTGTCCGCGTACTCGGGGCGTTCCAGGAGAGCATCGATCAGTGCATAGCGTTTGTTGGGGTTGGGGTCTTGGAGGAAGCTTCGAGTTTCCTCTCTGCTGGGTTGTCTTCCGATCACATCGATGTAGGCACGTCGCAGGAATTGAGAGTCCGAAGCGGGCTTGCTCGGCACGATGTTCAGTTGCGAGAGGCGCTCGTAGACAAGATCATCGATAAAGTTCTTGCGCGGGAGTTGAGCGTAGATTTTTGGATCGACCGGATCAGGCCTAGGGATAGCCGAGGACCAAGTCGCGATGTTGCCCATGTAGCGGGCCATGATGGTCGCTTCGCCGGGCAGCGAGCCGGCTCGGATCTTGCCATCGGGTTTGACGGCCAGGACCGCAGGTTCGTTGGATTGATAAGCGCTAGTCAGAGTGACATCACGGGCCGATCCATCGCTGTAGGTCGCAGTGACCTTTAGGTTCAGTTCTTCGCCTGGAGCCAGGGGTTTGGGTGCTGGGGAGATCGAGACCTGGGTCAGGGTCGGGTCGGAATCGGAGGTGCGAGGGAATCCCGATTGGATCCATTGCAAGAGCGTTTGGTAGTCCGGCGAATCGATTTCCAGTTTCTTTCCGCCGCCGTGCGGGAGATTAGCGGTCGCCTTTTGGAGAAGGAGGCTATCTGCCGGGGCGGCGGGCGTGACACGACGTCCGCGAGCATCGGTGACTATTGAGCGGAAGTCCATGTCCGAGTCGAAGCCCAGCAGGGAGAGTGCAAAACCATTTTGTCCACGGGACTTGCCGTGGCAGGGGCCGGAGTTGCAGCCTCGGGCGGTGAGGATCGGTTGGATATCGAGTTCGAACTTGGTGGGCTGAGCCGTCGCCGCTGCGCTGGCGTGAGCTGCACTGGTATTAGTCGTAGCAGCATTAGCTGGGCTTGTATTGGGTTCCTCGGCCAGAGCGATTTTCGGGGAGAACAGGAGTGCCAGAAAAATGGCTAAAAACGCGGGGACAGTCCCCGCGTTTTTGGGTGAGCAACGGGGACAGACCCCGCACTTTTTCGCAAAGCGCGGGGATAAAAAATGCGGGGACAGTCCCCGCGTTTTTGGGTCGCGTTTTCGGCTTAGGCCCTGCAAAATTCAAACTTACCATGGTCGCCCTGGGGTACCTGGTCAAACGGCTACATGATGAAACGCTCGGGTGCGTTTCTTTTCTGGGTGGGTGGTTGCTGGCGGGTAGCTGGGTGGATCTAATCCATCGGGATCTGGTAGTGGCTTGAACCAACCCCCAAATCGAACTATCAGAATACTCGACTCTCAGCCCGCAGGGAAACAAACAACTACCGCTCCAGGGGGGTTTTTAGGAAAAACTCTGTGAATCGTTCCCATTCGATCGTCGCTGCCGTCCTGTGCAACATCGCCTTGCTGCAAATGCTGATCCCTCAAGCGATCCGACAGGCTTGCGCTGATTATCCCGATTGGCCGCGCTCGGGTTCGATCTTCCTGCTGACTACCCCCGAGGGAGCCAACCTTCCGGAATCTGCCACCGAAGAGGGCTTGCCCGCCCTGATCCATCTCCACAAGGACTTCTTCGACTTTGCCTCGGCCAAACCTGACGGCCAGGACATCCGCTTCTCGGCAAGCGGCACGAACCTGTCGTATCAAATCGAGCATTGGGACGCTCGGAGCGGTTCGGCGAGCATATGGGTCCGGGTCCCAAAGATCCAAGGCAACGCTAGGCAGGAGATCAAACTCCATTGGGGCAAATCCGACGCTCTGAGCGAATCGAACGGAGCGGCTGTCTTCAACGCCTCGAACCGATACCTGAGTGTCCTTCACATGAATGACCAGCCTACCGACGCTGTCGGCACGGTCCAAACCAAAGATGCTCAAACCCGCTCAATCGATGGGCGTATCGGACAGGCTCGGCATCTGGCAGGTGGCCAAGGTATCCAATGCGGTGAGCAAAACGAAGGCTTCCCAGTCGGATCGGACTCGCACTCCACCGAAGCGTGGATCCGCCCGGAGAAGTCCAACGGACGGGTTCTGGGTTGGGGCAATGAGCATGCCCAAGGCAAAGTCATCATGCACTTCAAAAGCCCTCCGCATGTCGAGATGGAGTGTTACTTTTCCGGCGCTAACGTCTCAAGCCTCGGCCTTATCCCTTTGAATCAATGGACGCATATCCTCCATACTTATGAAAAAGGCAATTCGCGAATTTACGTCAATGGCGAACTTAGCAATACCTCCGAAACCCCCAATGCTCCGCTGGCTATCAAGTCCCCTTCGCGATTCTACATCGGCGGTTGGTACAACAATTACGACTATGTCGGAGATATCGATGAAGTTCGTATCTCCAACGCAGTGCGCTCGGCGAACTGGGCAAAGCTCCAGTTTGAAAATCAAAAACAGATGCAAACCCTTGTAGGACTTGTCGTTCAACCGGGAAACAGTTTTGGCGTCTCGGCCGAGAAAGTTCTCGTTGACGAGGGTTCCCAAACTGTGTTAACGGCCGAGGCTCTCGGGGCTCAAAAGGTCTACTGGATCCTCAAAAAGGGCCAGGACGAAACGGTGGTCGCGGTCGATCGATTTTCCTATACCTTTCAGGCCGGCCGGGTCTCTGGCGACACTCAAGTGAATTTGCAATGCAAGGCTATCTATCCAGACGGAGTTCGGACTCGCGACATCGGCATCACCGTCAAGGAAAAGATCCCTGAACCGATCTTCACGCTTTCTGCCCCCAAGACCTGGGATGGTCGCGAAGCGATCGAAGTGATCCCGAGCATCACGAACCTCGATGCGATGAAAAATGCTGGCGCAGCCGATTTCCAAGCCCAATGGAGCGCCGGACCTTTTGCGGTTATCCAAGAAGCCACTGCGCAAAAATTGATACTTAAACGGTCCCAGAAAAGCGGTACTCTTGATGTCACGGCAATCATCAGCAATGGAGGCCTGAGTGTTTCTCAAACGATCCAAATCGATGTCAAAGAACCCGACACGGACGCTTGGGTGGCCCGCGTCCCGGCCAAGGATGAAAAGCCCCAAGAAGGTCAGTTCTATGCCCGCGACCAGAGCGACCATGGCACTCTTTACTACAACGGTACTCTTGATGCGAGTATCCAGAAACAAACATCCACAGTGTACCTGAAGCTCTATGCCGACGAGCAACCGATCCAGACGGTTACGAGCAAGCTCGATCGGGACAACTCGTATTCGCTAGCGGTGAAGCTCAAGGCAGGGTTGATCAAGTATCGAGTCGAGTTCGGGGTCGATAACGATCGAGTTGTCGATAGGGTCGGCGATATTGTCTGTGGGGACGCTTACATCATCGATGGCCAGTCCAATGCGCTGGCCACGGATACAGGCGAGAAATCCCCTCCGGAAACCAACACCTGGATCCGCAGTTACGCGGTCCCATCCGAGAACCCCAAGGACAACGAAGGGAATCTGTGGGTGCTCCCGGTCTGGAAAGCTCAAAACGGCCCGCGAGCAGAGCTCGGTTGGTGGGGAATGGAACTTGCCAAACGTCTTGTCGAGAGCCAAAAGGTTCCCATCTTCATGATCAACGCGGCGGTGGGTGGGACACGGATCGATCAGCACCAACGCAACCCGAAGAATCCGAAAGATCTTTCGAGTATCTACGGTCGCATGCTATGGCGGGTCGAGCAGGCCAAGCTCACGCATGGCATCCGAGCGGTCTTGTGGCATCAAGGGGAGAACGATCAGGGGGCCGATGGTCCGACTGGGGGATTTGGCTGGGAGACTTATCATCCCTTCTTCATCGAGATGGCAGCTGGATGGAAGCAAGACTTTCCCAACGTCAAGCGTTACTATGTGTTCCAGATTTGGCCTAATTCATGCAGCATGGGGGGCCGCAACGGTTCGGGAGATATGCTTCGAGAAAAGCAGCGAACGTTGCCGGATCTATTTTCCAACATGAGCATCCTTTCGACGCTGGGTGTTGAGCCCGAGGGTGGTTGCCACTTCCCCTTGGAGGGCTGGGGGAAATTTGCCCAGATGGTTCAGCCACTGATCGAGCGAGATTTTTACGGCAAGGCCGCTGGGGGTCCGATCACGGCTCCGAATCTGCGTCGAGCCTCGTTCAACGCGGCGCGCGATCGCATCGAATTGGAGTTCGATCAGTCGGTCGTTTGGGAGGACAAGCTTGCGAGGGAATTTTATCTCGACGGTGCCAAGGGTAAGGTTGTTGGTGGAAGCGTTTCCGGGTCGGTGCTTACGCTCAGGCTCGCTGAGCCGTCGACAGCTACGAGGATCACTTATCTCAAAGAGATCGATTGGAAGCAGGATCGATTGCTCAAAGGCACCAACGCTCTTGCGGCGCTGACGTTCTGCAATGTGCCGATCCTGGCTGACTAGGCGATCAGCTAGCTGTTGCGGGAATCAAAAAGTTGGCTAGTTTGCGAAAGCGTTTCGACAGACTCCGCTTGCTATCGTCCAAAAGTGAATAGATCACGGGGGTTACCACGAGGCTCAGAAGCAGTGAGAGGGCTTGGCCTCCTATGATGACCTTGGCCATGCTTGCTCTCGCACTGGCTCCGGGACCTTGGCCCATCGCGATTGGGATCATAGCCGCCATGAGCATTACGGTAGTCATGAGGATGGGTCTGAGTCGAGTGAAGTTGGCGTTGAGGATCGCAGATTCCCTTTCGGCACCATGGCGACGAAGCTCATTGGTTTTATCGATTTGAAGGATACCATTTTTCTTTACGATCCCGATGAGCATAAACAGGCCAAACATGGCGTAGAGGTCCAGCGGGGTTCTCAGGAGCAAGAGCGAGAGCAGTCCGAAGGGGATTGTCACCGGTAGGGCCGCCAGGATGCTGATCGGATCGATCCAGCTTTCGAATTGTGCCGCGAGGATTAGGTACATGAAGGTGATACTAAGCACGAGTGCGACGGCAAAGTAGTAAGCGGTTTCGTTGAGCATATCTGCTTGTCCCCCAAAGACGATGCCGTATTCTGGGGGCATGTTAAGCTCGGCGACGCAATTCTTTGCGTAGACGACTGCGTCGTTGAGTGAGACCTGGTCTGGGTGGGCCATGAGGGTCACGGTCCGTTGTCTGTTGAGCCGATCGATCTGGCTGGGTCCTTGTTGTTCCTGCAATCGAGCGAGGCTACCTAGTTCGATTGGGCCGGCGTTTGGGGAGGGCAGCGTCAGAGCTAGAAGGCTCTTGGAATCGGTCCGAAATTGCTTATCAGCGCGCAACCACACGTCGTACTGCTGAGTATTCTCTTTGTAGTTCGAGACGATTTGGCCGCCGACCAGGACATTGAGGGTATTGGCAATGGTTTGGACGGGGATACCAAGATCCATGGCGCGTTCCCGGTCGATGGAGACTTGTAATTCCGGCTTGCGCATCGACAAAGTGGAATCGACATCGACCATTCCGGGCAGGTTTTGGAGGTTCATCCGCAGGGTGTCTGCGTACTGTGCCAATTGAGTGATGTCTGGTCCTTGGAGGCTGATTTGAAAGATTCGATTGTCGCCGTTTGGTCCGCCTCCCAGGGCGGAAACGTCGGAGACACTGGTGCGCAAGTCGGGGTATTCGGCAAGGATTTCTCGAGTGCGGCGCATCAAGTCGAATTGGCTAAAGCTGCGTTCGTGAAGGTCGACGATGCGCAGGTAGATAGATCCTCGGGTCACATCTCCCTGGCCTTTGGCGGTACCGGATTGGCCGATGGACACAAAGCGATGAACCACACCTGGCAATTGAGCCAACCGCTGTTCGATCTGCCCGATGACTTGGTCGGTTCGCTCAAGGGTATAACCTTCAGGCGCGATGAAGCTGATCTGAAGTTCGCTTTGATCATCTCGGGGTATCATGTTGACACCGAGGTTCATCATGATGGGGATGGTCGTAAGGACGACTAGCAGACTCAGCAGGACTGTCTGCCAGCGATGCTTCAACGACCATCGCAATACTAGGCCGTAAATCGATTCGATCCCTCGATAGATCCAACCCGACTTGGATCCTGAATGATTTGAATCGATCTTGTCGAGTTTCAGAAACCGCGAGCAGAGCATCGGGGTGAGGGTCAGGGAAACAAAGAGGCTCATGAGGATTGCAACCGCTACGGTCAATCCGAAGCTGCTGAAGAAGCGGCCGACCATCCCCCCCATGAAGGCGACGGGAACAAAGATCACAACCAACGACAGGCTGGTGGCTAGGACGGCAGTAGCGATCTCCTTGGTGCCGACTCGTGAGGCTTGCATGGCATCGAGTCCATTCTCTTCCATGTGCCTGAAGATGTTCTCATGAACCACCACCGCATCGTCGATCACGATGCCGATCGAGAGAATCAGGCCGAGCATGGTGATGTTATTGAGAGAAAAACCCATCAGTTGCATCAACAGAAAGGTTGGGACTATGGACGTCGGGATCGCCAGGGTCGCGATGATGGTGGTTCTCCAGTCGCGAATAAAGAGCATGATGGTCGCCCCCACGAGAATCGCGGC
The DNA here is from genome assembly GCA_903837255.1 of uncultured Pirellula sp. Lineage (GTDB taxonomy): Bacteria > Planctomycetota > Planctomycetia > Pirellulales > Pirellulaceae > JBKCUI01. Next base: position 11,819 of record CAILTZ010000556.1, read on the forward strand.
CAGCAACAAGTGGAACTTGACCTCTTCCATCGAAACGCGAATGAATCGCGATTGATCCTGGGTCAGCTCGACGACGATATCGCTCGGTAGTGTTTTTTTAATTCTCTCGAGGCGTTCCTGGATGGCATCGGAGATCGCGACGGTATTGGTTCCGGATTGTTTTTGAACGAACAGACTCACTGCGTTTTGGCCATCTAAGCGGCTCAAGCCGCGCGGTTCCTCAACCGAGTCCTCCGCGATGCCAATGTCCTTGATTCGAATTGGATACCCTTTTCGATTGGTGACAATCAGCTCGTTGAAGTCCTCTGGTCGAGTGATACGTCCCAGGGTTCTGAGGACCATTTCTCGGGGGCCTTGATCGACGATTCCACCAGGTATTTCCAAGTTTTGTGCGACTAGTGCCCTGCGAATCTCTTCGATGGAAACTTCTAGGACCCTCAATCGATCCGTATCGACTCGGACATTGATCGCACGATTTCGTCCTCCGGTAAGAAAAACGTTTCCAACTCCAGGTACGGTTTGAAGCAGCTCCTGGATGTCGTGTTTTGCGATTTCGGTAACCTCTTGTAAGTTTCGGTTTCCCGACACACCTAGCGTGATGATCGGAGCGGCATCCAGGTCGAATTTGTTGACAAGAGGGGTCTCCATTCCCTCGGGCAGAATCCGACTGATCGATGAGATCTTGTCCCGGGCCTCCTGCGCACCGACATCGCCATTTTTTTCCAAGATGAAACGGACCACCACGGTGCAACTTCCTTCGCGGGTGGTCGAACGCAATTCATCGATCCCCGAGATCGTGTTGAGTGCCTCCTCGATCGGTTTGGTCACCGAACTCTCCATCTCCTGGGCGCTGGCTCCCGGAAGCGCGGCGGAAATCGAGATCACAGGAAAGTCGACTTTGGGAAACAGATCGACGCTGAGTTCGAAGTACGAAACGATCCCCAAAACCACCGGCACAAATACCAGGACCCAGGTGAACACGGGCCGGCGAATGCACAATTCCGAAATGCTCATCGTGGATCCGTTTGGTTCGAGGATGCCTGAGCCTCTTGTCGCTCGACGATTGGGGTACCCTCCGAGAGCATCCTCTGCCCGGAGGTTACAACGCGCCAAGACGGAGCGAGTGCAGGCGACATAATTTCAACCCAATCTTTGGACTGCTCGCCAACGACTACATGGAGTTCTTTGGCCCGATTTCCATCAACCATGAAAATCTTGTTAATCCCAGCCAACGAATAAAGTCCCGAGATTGGAATCGTGGCCGAGCCCTCCGAAACGCCGATCTTGATGCGAGCCTTGGCAAAGCTACCTGGTTTGCATCGACCGTCCTGGTTGGGCACCTGGACTTCGACCAGGAATGTTCGGGTGGTTCGGTCGATCGACGGGGCAACCTTGGAGACGATTCCCTCCCGGCCTTCGGGCAACGAAGCCGAACTGATCGTAACCCTTTGGCCGACTTGGACCTCAGACGAGTGGCTTTCCGGGACTAGCAGTCGCAGCTTAAGCGTCTTGCCGAGCACCAATCGAAAAACCTCGGTTCCAGGTCTTAGCAACGTGCCTTCAGAGACCAACCGTTCGGCGACTGTGTAGGTAGGCGTTTGGGAGTCGCCGGTGAGCGTCGGCTTTGGCACCACTATTTTGCAATCTTTGAGCTTTTGCTCAGCGATCGCGACCTCGGAGGCTCGAAGCCTTGCAACGGCTGCGGCCGCGTCGGCCATGAGCAACTGATTCTTCCATTCCGATTCGGCGATTCTCGCATCAGACTTGGATTGTTCAAGATCGTCTTGGCTGATCGATCTCGTCAATTCCAGAGGGAGCATTCGATCAAGTCGAGATTTCGCTAGATCGTATCTAAGCTTGGACGAGACGACCAGCGGCAGTTCGTTACGGTTGTAGGATTCGCCGGGAACCGAAGAGAAACCCCATTTGGAAAGCTCGGCTTGCAAGGCCCGCTCGGCTTGCGCCAGGGTGAGTCTTGCGTCGGTCGTATCGAGTTCCAGAAGGATATCTCCGGGCTCGACGACGCTTGATAGGTCTTTATGGATTTTGACCACACGGCCCTCGAGTTTGGAGCTGATGTCCACCTCCTCGAATCCGTGGAGAGTTCCGACCGCATCGACGGTTCTTTCGATGGGCCGCATCACGACGGGTTCGGAAGTGACCACGACCGATTGGCTATCGTGGTTTGTATGCGTTTGCCCATCGAGAGAAAGCCGCTTGGTCGTAGACTCGTGTCGATTTCCAAGCAGATAGGAGCCGGCGAAAAAGCTCAAGATGCACAGCGAGGGCCAAAGCCAGAGTTGCCAAGATCCGGCGGGTCGGCCGGGGACCTGCCCGAGGGCGGTTTGGTTACCGCCAGAGGGTCCCTGAGTCGGCATTTTGGAATTGGTCATGGTTGGAGATGGGAGTCGAGGCCAGGCGAATCGTCAAGCTTAGATCATAAGAGCAGGCCAAGCAAAGTCCAACTCAGGGTTTCTAGCGAGCCGACTTCGAGTGAATTTCCACCGGTTGGGTGTCAGGTTTTTGCACAATTCACGAAGGGTTTTTACGGGTTTCTCGACCAGAAAACCTTGTGAGCACAACCCTTGTGTGTTAGTTTCTTTGGGTGCTCGAAAATTTTTCGTCCGGAAACCGCTTCTTATTACCTAGGTTAACTGCGAGAGAATTGGAATGGGTGAGATATACGATTTTGTCGGACACGCGGATTACTATGTGCTAGGTGCTGCGGCCTTTTGGGGCCTAATGTGCATCATCATGGTTTGGAATCGGATCTTGTCTAAGCGGTTTAGGAACGAGCAGCAGCAGGACGCATTCATGACCCAAATTGAGCAGAAGCTTGAGGTAGGGGATTTCGAGGGAGC
>CAILTZ010000557.1 GCA_903837255.1 uncultured Pirellula sp.
CGCGAAGGGGAAGTCCTGTTGTAAGCACTCCAAAACTCCGTCGTCGCCACCCCAGGGTAGTTGATGTTCAATGACCAGAACATCAGGCATTTGCTTACGGATCGCATCGATACACTGCAGGCCATTGCTTGCGGTTGCAACCTGAAAATCTTTGTTCGCAAAGTAAGACTCATACAGTGCCTTCATCATCGGATCGGAATCAGCAATCAGCAGTCGCATGGTAAGCATTGCCTTAAGGGCTAGAGAAAACAGGAAACGGCATCGGGATTGCCTCAAGTCGACGGATTTCTCGGTCGGTTCGATCTGATTGTATCTTGGTGATCCTGGGGCTTGTATCGCGAGATCCCTGAGAACAGCATGGTGGGAATCGCTATGCTCTTGGCGAAGAGCATTTGTTGGGCCCTCCGAAAAATTGAGCCGATTTGAGGCAATTTGGACCAATTCGCCCGCCACCTGATGTAAAAAAGCTTTTGTTTTTTGCGCAATTTTTCATAGCGGTAAGAGCCTGCCTTTGCGACCATAGGAGACTATCGAGTTCCCTGGTGTCCAATTAGGTTCCTTTCCTTGGAGGTGTTTCGCATGGCCAGCAAAAAACGGGTGGCAATGATCGGTTTGGGATTCGGTGCGGAGTTTATCCCGATTTATCAACGCCATCCTGATGCCCAAGTCGTAGCGGTTTGTCGGCGGAACGAGAAGGAACTCCACGAGGTGGCCGACAAGTTCGGGATCGACAATCGGTATACTTCTTACGAAAAGGTTCTCGAAGATCCGACAATCGATTTCGTGCACATCAATTCCCCGATCCCCGACCACGCTTGGATGAGCCTCAAAGCCCTCCATGCGGGCAAGCACGTCATGTGCACGGTCCCGATGGCGACAACCATCGAGGAGTGTGATCAGATCTGCGATGCGGTCGCCAAGACGGGTTTGAAGTACATGATGGCAGAGACGGTCGTCTACAGCCGAGAATTTCTGTTTCTCAAAGAACTCTACCAAAAAGGAGAGCTGGGGAAAATTCAGTACATGGCCGCCTCGCACCCCCAAGATATGGAAGGGTGGCCGGAGTATTGGGAACGGATGATCCCGATGCACTATGCAACGCACGTCGTCTCGCCCGTGCTGGGGCTCGTCGATGGCAGGGCTGAGTATGTTTCATGCTTTGGATCAGGAACCATTCGATCCGATTTGGCCGAAAAATCTGGCAACACCCACGCCGTCGAGTCCTGTCACATCAAGATCAAAGACAGCGATATCTCGGCTCATATCTGGCGATTCCTTTTCGACACCGCTCGTCAGTACCGAGAAAGTTTTGATGTCTACGGCACCAAAAAGAGTTTTGAATGGTCGCTGGTCGAAGGCAAACCGCATATCCTGCATACGGCAAAAAAGCCTGAGCATGAAATCCCTTCTGAGATCGAAATACCCGACTACGCACATCTGCTCCCTGAGCCGATACGCCCCTTTACCCGTTCGATCCAAGACTCCGACCACTTGTCGTTCATCCAAGGTGGCGGGCACGGTGGCTCACACCCCCATTTGGTTCATGAGTTCGTCAGTGCCCTGGTGGAAAACCGCGATCCATGGCCCAATGCGGTCACCTCGGCGAACTGGACGTGTGTCGGACTGTGTGCCCACCAAAGCACCCAGCAAGGTGGTAAGATCGTACCGCTACCTGAGTTCACGTTGCGATGATTGCTCGCTGATCCACAAGACCATGATCCACAAGACCATTTTTCAGGGGTGTCGCTGAGCGTTACCCCTAAGCTTACGAACCAGTGATCTAACTGCAAACTAGAGGATATCCCATGTTTAAGCCTGATTTGATTCGATGTTGCTCGACGGTTCGACCGTCGATGCTCGCATGCATAGCTTGGCTCTTGGCAGGCGTGCTCGGCGGTTGTTTTGCCGTTGGGGCCTGGGCCCAAGACCGCGTGGCTGACCAAGGTCCGATCAAAGTTTTGTTTCTTGGAGACCAAGGGCACCATCGTCCAGCGGACCTTTATCGAGTTTTGGGACCAGGGCTTCGTCCCTATGGGATCGAGGTCACCTACAGCGAAGACGTGGCGACTTCCTTATCCGCCAAGCGGCTCGCCGAATTCGATGCTCTATTGATTTACGCCAATATCGATCAGCTCGGTGCTGAGCAAGAAAAAGCGATGCTCGATTACGTGGCTGCCGGACATGGTATCGTCCCGTTGCACTGCGCCTCGTACTGTTTCCGCAACTCCAAGGCTTACGTCGAGCTCGTCGGAGCTCAGTTCAAGGAGCATGGCGGGGAGCGTTTCATCACGCACATCGTCGAGCCCCAGCACCCGATCATGCAAGGCTTCGATGGCTTTGAAAGTTGGGACGAAACGTATGTCCATCACATGCACAATTCCCAAGACCGCATCGTCTTGGAGGAACGACGCCAGGGCAAGTTAGCCCCGGAGACCAAGGCCGAACCGTGGACCTGGGTCCGAACGCATGGCAAGGGTCGGGTTTTCTACACCGCATGGGGACACAATATGGACACATGGGGCAATCCCGGATTCCAAAATCTAGTGGCTCGCGGGATCACTTGGGCTGTCCAAAAAGACCCAGCCAAACTCCCTGCATTCAAGGATACAAGTCGATTTGAGATCCCTAAGATGACCGCCGCTGGCAAGGATCTTTTGCCTTTCACCTTTACCGAAGTTGGCAAAGAGATTCCCAACTATCAACCCGGAGCCAGGAATGGCCAAGCCGAACCAATGAGCCGTATGCAAATGCCTTTGACGGCCGTCGAGTCCCAGAAGCACTACATCACGCCAGAGGGGTTTGAAACCAAGCTTTGGGCGAGCGAAAAGGATACCCTCGAAGGCGAAGCCGATCTGGGGGCAGCGGGCCTGGGAGGCAAGCCGATTGCGATGAACTGGGATTCCAAAGGTCGCTTGTGGGTATGCGAAACCGTTGATTACCCTAACGAACTGCAACCTCAGGGGGCTGGCCGAGATCGAATTCGAATCTGCGAAGATACCAACGGTGATGGCAAAGCCGATAAGTTCACGGTCTTTGCCCAGAGGATGAGCATCCCGACGGCGATCGTACCGGTCCGCGACGGTGCACTGATCCAGGATGGGACAAAGACCATCTACCTCAAGGACGTCGACGGGGACGATGTCGCTGATTTCAAACAAGAGCTAATCACCGGTTGGGGGATGGGCGATACCCACGGCGGTGTGAGTAACTTTCAATTGGGTTTGGACAATTGGATTTGGGCCATGCAAGGCTATAACGACTCTCGCCCGGTGATCAACGGCGAGCGTCAACAGGGATTCCGCCAAGGTTTTTGGCGATTCGCGATCCAGGCAGCCCCCTCCAGTAGCAACGCCCCTGTGTACCGATTGGACAAGGATGGCAACACGTCTCAAGAGCCTACCAACGCTTACGACAAGCATTCCTTGAAAGTCACCAAGCTCGAGTTTGTGCGTTCGACCAACAACAACACTTGGGGGTTGGGGATCAGCGAAGAGGGTTTGATTTTCGGATCGACCGCCAACGGCAATCCCAGCATCTTCATGCCGATCCCGAATCGTTATTACGAAAAGGTCTCAGGATGGTCACCTCAGGTGCTGAGCAACATTGCCGACGGGTACAAGTTCAATGCGATGACCGAGAATATCCGGCAGGTCGACTGGCACGGCGGGTATACCGCTGCGGCGGGCCATGCGCTCTATACCGCCAGGAATTATCCGAGGGAGTGGTGGAATCGATTGGCGTTTGTCTGCGAACCGACCGGTCACATCGTCGGTGCCTTTGTACTTAAGAACGATGGAGCCGGCTACCGATCGACCAACCCTTTCAATTTGGTCGCCAGCGACGACCAGTGGAGTTCTCCGATCATGGCTGAGGTTGGCCCCGATGGAAACGTTTGGTATTTGGATTGGTACAACTTCATCGTCCAACATAACCCTACTCCCCAAGGGTTCCAGACCGGCAAGGGGAACGCCTACGAAACCAAGCTTAGGGATAAGCGATTCGGCCGAATCTACCGCGTCGTGTATCGAGGAGATCAGGGGCTTTCACAAGAGGCGTTGAGAAACGCCGATGGTTTGGTCAAGGCAGGTCTTTCGACCGGCGACGAAGGCAAACTAGTCGCGGCCCTGAAGCATCCGAACATGTTTTGGCGAAAGTCGGCTCAGTGGTTGCTCGCTGAGAAACCAAGCCTGTCTGAAGTCGCGCTAAAGAGTTTGGAAGCGATGATCAAAGACCCGAGTGTCGATGCGGCAGGCCTAAACCCAGCAGCGATCCATGCGATTTGGGTTCTCAGCGCCCACGGGAAATGGCAAGGCGGGCCGTTGCTCGATGCGATCAAGCATCCCAGCGATGCAGTCGTTCGAAATGCCATCCAAGCATCCGAGCCAAATGCACAGACGCTCCAGGCGATCCTCGATAGTCGAGCACTGGATTCCCGAGATCCTCAATTGAAGTTGGCCGCATTGCTCAAGATCGCAGATTGTCCGAGCCAGGCCGTATCGACTGGCTCGAAGAGCATCGGTGAGAGACTCGGGAACCGGGAGCTAGACCGAAAGCCCACAGGTGAAGAAGACCGTTGGCTCATGGATGCTTGGACCAGTGCCGCAAGTGCCCATGCCGCTGAAGTTCTTCCGCGATTGGTTCGCGATGCTCAGTGGTCTGCATCGAGTGAAAAACTCCAGCGCATCGCTATCGTTGCCGAGCACGCTGCTCGCAACAAGATCAGCGCCGAGGCCTTTGCATCACTGATCATTGAAAAATCAAACCCACAGGTCACAGGCGCAGTGATTCAAGGCTTGGCCAAGGGTTGGCCCAAGGATTACCGATTGGCATTGCCAGAGACTGCAACGCAGGGGCTCGTCAAGCATTGGCTCTCAGGGGATCTGCCTTTGGACTCCAAGGGACAAGTCATTCAATTGGCCGAAGCGTTGGGAGTTGCAAAGATCGATGAGGCGATCGCGTCGCTTCGCAAGGAGCTCGTCGACATTCTCAACAAAGATTCGTTGGGGATCGATCAGCGATTGTTGGCTGCCAAACAGATGGTGACGCTTGAGGTTGGCAGTGCGAAAGTCGTCGAGTCCCTCCTTGGGCTCGTCACACCGCAATCGATGCCTGAGTTCTCTGCCGGGATCGTCGGTGCGTTGGGAGGTTCCAAGGCACCCGGATTGGCTAAAGCATTGATCGAGAAATCCAAGTCGCTACCGCCAGAGTTTTTGCGGGGGAGTTTGCGTGTCATGCTCTCGCGACCCGAATCGACCAAGGATTTGATCGCAGCAATCGAAGCCGGAGATCTGAGCATCAACGACCTGCAGCTAGACCAGCGCCAGTTGCTACGCGACCATCCCGATACCAAGATCCGCGAGAAGGCCATGGCGATGATGAAAAGCTCTGGAGGGATTCCCAACGCCGACCGCCAACGAGTCGTGGAGGCCTGGGAGGAAACCGCCCATTCCAAAGGGGACGGTGCCAATGGCAAGTTGGTTTACCAAAAGCACTGCGCGCTGTGCCACAAGCATGGAGATTTGGGCAACCAGATCGGACCAGAGCTAACCGGCATGGCAGTGCATCCCAAGCATGAGTTGCTGATCCACGTCCTCGATCCAAATCGAAGTGTTGAAGGAAACTATAGAACCTACAACGTTCAAACGACCGATGGCAGCGTTGTGACTGGAATGATGGCAGGCGAGAGCAAAACATCGATCGAGCTTGTGAACGTCCAAGGCAAGCGCGAAGTGGTTCTGCGAGAGGATATCGAGCGTCTGAGCGGTTCTCAAAAGTCCCTGATGCCCGAAGGCTTTGAAAGCCAGATGAATCGAGACGAGATGAGGGACCTGCTGGAATTCTTGACCACCAAAGGCAAATACGTTCCGCTATCGATTGCGACAGTAGCCACCTCGATCACCACGCGTGGGATGTTCTTTGATCCCGACGGACAAGCCGAGCGATTGGTGTTCCCGGATTGGAAGCCCAAGATGTTCAAAGGGGTTCCTTTTGTGCTGATCGATCCACAAGACGATCGCGTAGCCAATGCGATCATGCTCTATGGTCCGAACGGCAAGATGGCACCCAAGATGCCTA
>CAILTZ010000558.1 GCA_903837255.1 uncultured Pirellula sp.
AAGCCCTCAAAAAACGTTCCTTGAACGAACACGCACCCAAGCACTGCTTTGTCATCTGCAAATCAGTTAAATCGGGGGATCCAAAACAAGCGGCCGATGCTGTGGCCAAGGTGTTTGGGCAAGGATATTCAGTGGACCATAGCGACCCCAATATCTTTGTTGTGCAGCGAGGCGACGATACCGTCGGTTTTCTAGCCCATATGCCAGCCCCCATCCCAGGCGGAGAAGCCGAAAGCAATGCCGACGGAAACTTTCTGTGGCCCGAGGGGGAAAAGGAGGTTAGCCGGCATCAATCGCACGTGATCGTCACGACCATGGGAGGCGAAGATAAACCGGCGATCGAGGCAGCGATCGTCTTGACCAAGCTTGCGCTAGTTGCCTTGCAGGTCTTCGACGGACTTGGAGTCTATTGGGGAAACGCCAAGGTATGCAACTCGCGCGCGGTATTCGAGAGTTTCAGCGAGGGTATGTCCTCCGAGCATGTTCCAGTCCCGATCTGGCTGCGATTTCAATTCGTCGGTGTCTCAGACACCGAAATAGGGATGTACACTTTAGGGATGCAGCAGTTTGAATTGATGGAAATCGAAGTCGATCGCTGCAAGCTCACGCTGGAGGATTTGTTCGAATTCGTTTCGAATATCGCACATTATTTAATCCAAAGTGGGCCGGTCATCGCCGATGGAAATACCGTCGGTGGAGACGAAAATGAACAAATTCTCGTTCGGCACCTACCGAGCATGATTGAAGATACCAAAACGGTGTATAAAATTCTCTTTGATTGATTCCATTATCTATCTTCAACACACGGAGAACACGCCATGCGTAGCTGGGGTATTTATTTGCTAATTTTCGGTATCGGCTCCTTCGTTCTTCCCATGATGGGCCTGCAGTTCAAACTCCTGAGCCTTCTAGGAAATGCCACACCCATCGTCGGGGCCGTTTTAACCGTTGCCGGCATCGCACTTCTGGTGCTCTCGAGCCTATCTCCAAAGAAGTAACTGGTTGTATGGATTTACTCCAACCCGAAGTATCCTGCGGGCGGGATCGCTTGGCCGCCGACGACTCCTAAGCCTCGTGTCGGCAGAAATCTCGGTTCAAATCCAAACTGCAACGACGTATTATTCCGACCGCTGTCGACGGCCAAGCCGACCCGAAACAGGAACGATTCGCCGATTCGTGTCAAGCCGATCGTGTGCCCGTTGCTTCCACTCGGCCCAAAATCATAAACCGAACTTGCGACCGCAGCCCACTTGTCATTCATGCGGTAGGTTAAGGTCGACGTAAGCAATTTGGCTGAGATCGGCCCATCGAGATTGGTAAAGCCAACATAAAAATCCCCTCGAAGCGGCCTGGATATCAGAGTTCCGAGGGATGTGGATTGCAATCCTCGATCGAACATGTCGTAGTATCCGTCGCTCAATAGCGTCACTCGGTCCCCGACATGGTAGCGAAACGCGTAGTTCAACCCGCCGAAGTTCTCGCCGAAATTGTCCCGATCCGGTTTAGCAAAATAGATCGCATCGACATCAAATTCGACGACATCGGCGATCCTCTCTTTGCCAGGCACTCCACGCTTGGTCTGCCACCTTTGATGAATCCCGAATCGACTCTGCAACTGATTGGCCACAATTTGCGAGCTTGCCGCTGTCACGTAACGCTGCATCCCCTGCCTGAGTGCGTAATCTTGGGAATCGAACTGAGCGGGCAGAGTCCCTCCAAATGTGTTGAAGACCAATCGACGCCTAAAATGCTCTTGGCTGTTGTCGTCAATCGGATCATACAAAGGAAGCAGACTCAGGTCCTTGGTCGTATCGGCGTACCAAGTTTCCGACTCGAAAGAGACTTTGTGCGCCATGCCGTTGAGATTGAACAACGAGCTTTGAACCTCCGGAGCCACCTTGATCATCGGAAGCGATGTACGGAGCCCGGCCTGCCCGGTCAGTCGCCCGAGCGAGTTGCCGTTGAGGTCTTCTCCCCAATAAGCAGCTTCGCCCGAGACGAACGGAGTCCACTTGCTATGGCCGGTATCAAAAGGCAAGGACAACTCGTGCCGAGTGACGGCCTGGATTCCTGAGGATTTCTGCTCCCAGGGCTGCAACTGGAATTTGGCCAAGTCTTGTGGATCGGTGGGAGTCGAAGCAACCTTTAATTGCCCGTAACCTACCTGAGAATGGGAATACCAAGTCAAGAAGTTACCGAGGTCTTGGCCTAACCAATAATGATCGAGTCGAGGCAACCACTGCGTCTCGGTAAAGAAATTGTTCAAGCGGACTTGGCCCCATATGTCGAGCATCTGCTGACCGAGGAAATAGTGTCGATATCGCAAGGCCGTCGAACGGTCCTTGAGCGTGTCCCACTCCTGCTCGAAATACTGCTCCAAAAAGTTCCGATCGCTGATGTATCCGAATTCGGCCCATAGCTCTTGGTCCGGTGAGAGCAACTGGCGGTGTTGCCAATTCACACGACCGCGCGTTGTCTCCTCGGGAACCATATTGACGCGATCACGGCCAAGGGTATCGAGCCCCTTGTCGTTTAACCCCCAAGCGTCGAACTCACCATATGCAGGCCCTCCTCCGTGGAGTGAGGGCAAGTTGTAGCGGAAGTTGGTCCCCAGAGCGAAACCCCGCTTGCTTAAATAATCGGTCGATAAATTCCAACGCGTGCCATCGACCGCATCGATACCAAGGATTTGGTACAGATTCCAATCGAGCATCACTTGGTTGCCAAAGATGCTGTCGTTGCGTAAACGCAACCCAGAAATATAAAAACTAGGTGTGTCGACATTGGTATTGAGGATCGGCCAATAGGCGACGGGCAAGCCCTCCATGTAGACGAAATTATGGCGCGCCTTGGCCTTCATCGACGTGGTATCCCCGGACGGGGATAGAACTCCAAAGCCCAACATACCGGGTTGTTCGGTCGACTGACGCTGATCGTTGAGTTCGATTCGATCGGATTGCACCCAGTAGCGAGGCACACCCAAACGGCTGCTGGTCATCGCGGCGCGGTTTGCCAAAAAGTTTTCTCGCGATCGCTGCTGGATCACGTCCGCCTTGAGCCTCACAATCCCTTCGTACTTGGGGGCCGGCGTGAGAACCTCTGCGCCCAAAATCATTCCGTATTCGGATTGCACATTGTAGTACATCCGATCGGCATAGATCACACGAGCTCCTTGCTGAAAGACGATGTTTCCTTCGAGATACAACTCGACCGGAAGATCGTCGATCTTTTGCGAAAGGAGTCGGTTTAAATCGGCAGTCCAGACCACACACCGGTCGGCTTCGATGAGCACCGTTCCCATGTCGAACAGACCGCCCGAGGTTTGTACGGCAACATCGCCGATCATCAAGCGAATGCCTCGACTGATCGTAATGACGCTGTCGCCACGCTCGGGTCGACTCTTGGCCGAGTACAGTGGGTCGATACCGCTGCGACCGCTGATCTTAAAGGTTCGAGCCCCGACGCGGACTCCTGAACGCACGTTGGGAGCCGAAGCGGCCACAGGGGCAGCAAGGGGTACCGGAATCGGTCCGCTGTTGGCCGCCGGTGCTGGCAATTGAAACGACTCGATGGGCTGAGCTACCGGAGGTGTGTTCGGAACTTGCGGAGCCGGTTGGACCGACTCGAAGAGTGGTAGTGAACCCGGGTCGAGCACGGTTCCGCCCAAGGTCGAATTGCCGATTTGCATCGAGTTGTTGGAACCAAGGGGCTGGGCAGCAGGGACGCTGGGTGCTCCAGCAGGAGGCTGAGCCTGGAGGATCTGCGAAGCGAGCCGCAGGTGCGCTTGTTCGTCTTGCGCTGTCCAGACAATCGCATCCTTAACACTTGCGTCTTTCGCAGGACCGGACCTGTCGCCAGACCACTCGAGCGGTGGTACCGGATTGACCGCTTGCTGCCAGACCTGCACATCGAACTTCGGCTCGTGTTGGCTGTAGAGCCGCCCCATCCAATGCTGGTCTCGCAAGCGTTGGTCTTCGGACCACTGGATATCGCAGTCCCCTTGAGCGTCCAGGACCACGCGATGGCTCATCGCCTGTGGATTCATCGACGCGTTGACTGTCGAGGTTGGAATGCCTGAGGATGCTTCATCGGTTTTTACTTCTTCGCTCAAAACCCACAGGTTCGCCTTTTGGCAAGAGCCACGAAAGGATCCTTGCGAGATCTTCACGCCACCATCGAGCTGATAGACGATGTAGTTGCCCTGCTTGCTTTTGCTCGCCGTATGGGCTTGGACCGAGATCGTAAAACGAGGATCAGAAAGCGGCAAACCAATCTCGGCCCCAGAGAGACTTGCACAGGACCAGCCCAGCACCGACACAACGGTGCAAAAGCATGCCAGAACGCAGGCAAGCAAATTTCGGAGTTTAGGGTCCGGCTGACAGCCCACTAGCGATCGATTGTTCCTAGGATAATTCCCCCGACGGTGTCCAAAACCATTGTCACTTGGGGCGTTGCGCTATCGGGGAGTATAGAAATCCGGAAAAACCGACTCAATACCGAGGTTTCGCTAAAGTCAGATCAGTTTCCAAGTCGATCCTTAAAAGCTACCTAGGAAAAGGCGTCTAGCTGCGCCTCCCAGCCTACGCAATCAACCCAGATTGACAAACCGTAGTGGATCTTGCGAAAGATCCCAGCCAATCGCGTGACGAACCGGAAAAGTCCCGCAATCGATCTCGAAGACATTGGAACAAAATGTCGAATCTCGAAACGCTCGTGCAGACATTGATTCGCGAAGGCCACTGGTCGGATGCCGCCGGTC
>CAILTZ010000559.1 GCA_903837255.1 uncultured Pirellula sp.
CAATAGGTCATTGATCTCTCCTTCGGTCCAATCCCAAGGCTTACCGGCAACTCGCAGTGTCAGTGGATAGCTATCTCCGGTGACGGCAACGACCCTATACCAACGGTGAACTTGGCGAGAAACCTGCGTAACGTTTGCGTTGTTCGCGGGCCTGGGGAGCAAATCCCGCATCGCGAATCGAGACATCATCAACCAATCCCCAGCCTTGACCTTTGAATCCATGGCCGCGTAACCATTGACTGTGATGTTGAAGGTTCCCGAGTTCATCGCATCTGTAGAGATATCGGTTACCTTGACCACTCGTTCGCCTGCAGGAATGTTCAAGACCTGTGCAGGAGTTTGCTGTTGAATATTGCCTGCCGAGATAACTGCGGCTGCGGCTAGTTCTCTGACGTCCCGTTTGGAAAACACCACCAATGCGACATCGTATAGTCTAGGTATATCCAAGGGTTGGTTGGCAATAACGTTTTGTTGGTAGATGCTCGCGACGCGGTCGAGGGTAATGATCGGGTTGTTTTCCGACGGAGTCACGGTCGCCAACCAAGATGCTTGCTGGGCCGCGGATGGAGCGGAAATGATCGATCCGTCAGCACCGACGTATACCGAACGCAACGGCCCCAAGGCTTTGTTTCCTTCGGTACTAGGCTGAACCAAGTCTCCACCGTACATGGTCGCCAACCGAACCGCTGCGGGTTGACGAAGCCAACTGCCCGGGGTGGACAACTGTGGATCGCTCAGTGAGCCTCTTAGCAGCCGCGGGGCGCGAGGTATGTTTTGGCCATCGGCGATCATCAGGACCGGATTGGCGTTGTCAAACAAGAAAGGAAACCGTGTCCTGAAAAAGGGCAAAGGAACATTGTTGCCGGCACGATTCTGAAACCCCCAGAACAACGGGTCTATGCAAAACCCAATCCCGATTGCTTCGTTCTGCGCCACGGCAGCTTGGGTCGCGTTTGGAGGGACCGGAAAAGTTCTGGCCGCCGCGTTGTAGGCATCTCGCATGCCAGTGACCGAATGCTCAAGAACACCGACATCATCGACCAAGCACCAAGGGCTCTCGAGCGTCGGCTGGGCAATATTCGCGGTGTTGAACAGAGCCAGTGCACTCTCGCCAGCTGCAAGCCCCTGGGTGATCTGTTGGCTGTCCTCGGCCTCGCGTCCCGCAAGCGGGATCAGGAAGGCGACCGATACCAAACCCACGAGGATCACGACCATCGCAAAGATGACTTCGAGCATCGTCAAGCCGCTGCGTGTTTTCATCGAACTTGCTCCTGCGATGGATGCGTTACTGAGCGGTGACATTGGAATTGTAAGTCCCCCGGCGCGAGAGCTCGATCATGTCCCCAAAGTTCAGATCGTTGACGTTCAATCCTAAGATCGAAATCTGCGTGTCGATATTGACAATCGGAGAAGCCGATATCGCACCTGAATTTGGGCTCAGACGAACGACATAGGCACTCAGATCGGACAAGTTGTTTTGCACACCCAATTGAATAGCGCCCTTGAACCCATAAGCATTGCGTCCAAGAATCTGGGGATCGGGATCCAAAGGCATCGTCAAGCGATCGATTTTGCCCACATGCAAAAACACATCCTGTGTCGCATCGATACGAGTCAATGATCCCTGGTAACTGGTGTCACCGGTCACGCGCCGATCGTTGGCCCAAACATGGCTCAGCTGTCCTTCGGGGGAGAACACGATGTACACGGGTCGCAGTTGCCATGGTTCAAGCGGTGTTGCGTTATTGGAGATCCAATCCGATGCGAAACGCAATCGATAATCGAATCCAGCCATCGCCACTCCGGCTGGATCGAATACCGTCTGCTTCTCAGGGATCATGTTCCCTTGACCGGGTATCTTCTTGCCAAAGCCGCTGAGCGAAAGATCGACGCACATGCCACGCGGCAACTGAACCGACTGGGAGAACACCGGCTTGGGGCGTGAGTAAATCTTGAACTTAGAAACAGGTCGCCCCACGGGAAGATCAACATAAGGTTCCACGGCTCGCTCGCCACGACCTTCGTAGCCCCGCTCGTTCATCACAGAAAACCAGATCGAGTTGTCGCTGGCGTTGGTCTCATGGTTTTTATGAGGTACAGGAGTTCGCGGGGACACGATCGTAAATCGCCTTGCGGAATCCCCAAAACTGATTTCGTTCCCATTGACCAGGACTTCCCCGACCAACCAAGAGAGCAACCCGCGATTGCTAGCCGTAGAACGAACTTGGATGATGCGAACTTCGCGAACGTTTTGGTTTTGATCCGCATCGATCAATTCATCAGCACCCGAGTAGCTACCCGGTGCGGGGA
>CAILTZ010000560.1 GCA_903837255.1 uncultured Pirellula sp.
ATCAGGCCTACTGGGTCATCAGGCCTACTGGGTCATCAGGCCTACTGGGTCATCAGGCCTACTGGGTCATCAGGCCTAATGGGGCTTGGATGGTAGTACCAATGGACTCAATCGGGCTGCTTGTCGCAATGCCTCAGCGGACTTTACCTCCGCATCGAGCATGTGCTGTGGCGGACTTATTCTATTCCCCTGGGGGTCTACCGCAACGTCGAAAAGACGAAGGATTCGAAGAGTTCTCATTAGATCTTCGGGAGGGAAGAGGGCTTCGGCTCCAAAGCTATCATCGAGGAAAGCGAACCAGAGTTCCATCTCCGCGACGCTTTGGCCCGCACAGGTGATCTTGCCCTCGATCACCGCTCCGCTGGCATGCTTGGCCTGCACGAGGGCTTCGAGCTCGATGCAATCCCCCGGAACCACGACGCGATGAAAGGTCGCTTTGGATACCTTGGCCAACACCGTCTTGCGCGTGAAACCCTCGGCCTGCGATACCAGTAGTCCTCCGGTTTGAGCCATCCCCTCGATCATTAACGAGTGGGGATAATGCGGACAACTGGGCAAGTAATTATCGATCGGCTCTTCGCCGAAGGTGATGTTCTTGATCGTGCGAGCTTTGGTGTCTCGCACGAATTCAACAAAACGATCTATCCAAAACCAACGCACTGGTTACGCCTCGGCGGTCTTAAGCCAGTTTCGATTGCACGTAGCGACACATGTCGCTGACGGTCAGCAAATCGCCGAAGTCCTGGACGCGTGGATTGGACTCAAACTTGGTCAAGTCGGCCCAAGGCATCCGCTTTTTGAGCTCCGAAAGACCGTTGGAGTTGACTTTGCCGTCTTGGACAAAGTTGCTTTGGGTCAAAATATCTTTGGGGAATAAATCCTCCGTTTGGATTTTGATTCCGAAAGCTTTTTCCAACTTAAAGACAATATCTAGAAAGTCGATCGACTCGGCCCCTAGATCCCCGACCATGGTGGCACTCTCAGTCACATCGTCCCGATCGACTCCTAATGCATCCACCAGAGCGGATTGTACTTTGGAAAAAACCTCTTCATTCACTGACATACCGGCATCCCTCAGAATCAACGAATCCTTGTTCCCTGGTTCCCAAGTGGCCAGATGGCCTAAAAACCCCAGGGGTTCATCATTTAAATACCCGCAATCGGATTATTTTACCAGCCCAGTGCGCCCAATCGTCGAATTTTCATCCGAATCGAAAGCCCGCTTCCCGAGAATTTACTTATTTTGTCCCAGTCGCTTGCTGCTCCTGGGACGCCTGGTTTGGAAGTCCCAGCCAGGATTTCCAGCGTTTTTCCTGTTCCTCGGTCGGCTTATCGACGCGGACAAGATTCCAGCTCGGGGTCGACGCCGGGTGGGCGGCGGCATCGATTTTTAGAGGGAGCTCGAGGATTTTTCCGCGTCTGGATACCAAAATGCTGGTCTGCTCGCCAAGTTGCAGCATCGAGACGCGATCGGCCCACTGCTCGGCTCCGATCCGATAGCCCCCCAAGGCAATCAACTCGTCTCCGACCTGGACCCCCGCGATGCTCCCGGCCGCACCCCGCAAGACTTTGTCGACCTGGGTTTTGCCCGCCGCATTGCTGAGCTCTAACCCAATATGGGCCGGACTGGCTGAATTCGCGCCCCCAGAGTTGCCATCGACGGCCTCTTTGGGCGCCTCCTTGGGCTTCCACATCAAACCGTAAGCGTCGAGCAGGGGTTGATAGTCGAGCTCCTCGGTCGAGAGGAGTTGTTCCTCCAGCCATACTCCCAAGGACTTGTCGGTAAGCTCCTGGACGATCTTCGAAAAGTCTTCGTTGCCGTACCCAGTAGCCCGATGGCGCTGCCAGAGCAGCCGCATGCAATCGTCCAAACTGTGTTTGTCGGAGGACCTAAGCCGGATCTGTGCATCGAGCAGCATCCCCAAAATCGATCCTTTGACGTAGTAGCTGATGCGACTATTGGTGGCGTTTTCGTCGGGCCGGTAGAATTTGATCCAGGAGTCAAAGCTGCTCTCGCGAAGATTCTGCACTTGCCGGCCCGGGGAGTTCTGCACCGTTTGAATGCTCTTGCTGACTCGCTCTAGATACTCCTTGGGCGTCGATAGTCCCGACCGAACGACGAACAAATCGTCGTAGTAACTGGTCAGTCCCTCGGCGATCCAAAGCTCTTCGATGTACTGCTCTTGGTTGTAGTCGTACTTCATCAATGCCTTGGGCCTCAGCCGCCGGACGTTCCAAGTGTGGAAGAACTCATGCGAGACGAGCCCCAGCCAATCGACATACTTGGACCTCTGCTTTTGTGTCCATCGGCTGGCCATGAGCACCGTCGAGTTGTCGTGTTCGAGCCCACCACCGGCCTCGGTTAGCAAGTTCAAAAACCAATACTGCTTGTAAGGTACCTCGCCCCAAAACTCCTGTTCGATTTTGATGATCTTGGCCGCATCGGCCATGGCTCTTTGCGTGTCCCAACCTTCGTGCGGGACCGTGGCCAAATAATGGGGGACCCCAGAGATTTCCTGGGTTTGGATATCGATATTCCCCAGAACCAACGGGCTGTCGACGAGTTCATCGAAGTTCTTTGCTGTCCGCACCCAAGGACTTTTCGGGGATGCTTCCAGGGAGGTTGCGATCTGCGTCCAAGTGTCCAAGGGGTCGCATTCAAGCACGCACTTGCGCTCGAGTGCATCCTCGGGGATCAAGAACGTGGCTGCTCCGGTCACGAAGGCAAAGTGCTCTTCGATCCAATTGGTCCTGACCCCCATCTCTCGACCATAAAGGCCATAACTCACGGTCACTAGATCGTTGTTTTCGCAAGACACGATCCAGTGGTTCTTGTCTACCTTGGTGGTCTTCAACGGGCCTTCATCGTTGAACGCCTGGATGCTTTCGATCTGCCGAGCGTACTCGCGGACCATGTAGCTGCCCGGGGTCCAGACGGGCATCATCAGCCGCAGCTCCTTGGCCCCGTTGGTCGGAAAGGTAGCATGGACCCACACTCGATGGTTGGCCGCTTCCTTAAAGTCTAGGCGGTAGTAGATCGCGTCCTTGTCGGAATAAGCTTCGCTGCTCGGGGCTTGGGCACTCAATCGATTCTCCGGAATCCAAGCGACCAGCCAGCAGGCGACCAAGAGGCCTGTTACCAGCCAGCCCCCTGCGGTGCGGCTGAGCCACTCTAAGTTCGAGGTACGTAAATCTGAACCGCTATGATTTGGTGTTGTGGGTTGCATAGAGCATAGTTTGTCAAGCTCCTGAGCGGTTGGGAAGATGGCTGCGGAACCATTGTTTGGTAAGTATCAGAGGTTTTATCCAGGGTCTTCGGGATGCTCTGGGCAGGTGCTGATGCTCCAGACCTTCAAACCGCTTGGAATTTTCCAGGGTTTGCTCGTCTGTCAGGGTGTCCCGGTCGGCGTAGACGACCGCTCCGACGAATTCGCCCTCCGGGCGGACAATCGGGAATGGCAAACAGAATTCATCGCCGTAGGAGTACAGTTCGCTGTGGACCAGCAGATCGTGCTCGAAACGTGGATAGACGACTTCTCTGAGGAAGACCTGGTCTTGGCCTTTTCTAGCCCAAACACCCCAGCGGTCGATCAAGGCTTGGATGTCCGGCACCGCGCCACCTCGACAACCCCACATGCCTCCCATGATGACGACCTGGTGCTCGGGATGGTCGCGCATCAGATGGAGTGTTTTGCCACTTGCTAGCCATTGCTCGACCGCTGCCGCTTCACGCAGCGTCGGCCGCGAATCGGTATCGCGCACGATGACCGCATCGAGGGTTGGGTCTCCGGCCGGCAGGAACCGCCAAAACATTCCGTCGATGAGCCCGGTTCGCTCCTTGCGGATGACTTCAGCTCCCTCGGCTATCAGACGATCGATGTCTGATGGACCGACCTCCTGCGAGACATACACTCGTGGCGTCCATCCTGGATAAATGCTCGGTACCATCCGCACGTTGCGCAAAGCGCCTTGGACGTAAAGCGGATTGGTGCCATAGAGGGAATAGGAGATGACTCGCTTGGCCATGCATTGGATCCTTTAAGCCGCTTGAGCCGCTGCGGATTGACCGCTGGGGTACTCGATTTGTTGCCAATCCAATTGGGTTGCTGATCCCAATGGCCGCTCTGGGTAGCGAAAATTGTGATAGTAAAGTTGGGTGTTATTCATATCGAGCGACTCGATCATGCATCGAATCGAGCTCTCCATGCAGTGGACCTGGGCGGCCCTTTCCAGAACCAATCCCAAGTGAAAAATGCTCTCGGTGATATCGTTCCGCACGATGGCGGCTCGGATCTGATCGGTTTGGACACGGTAGCCACGAGCCGGATCGTCGTGCACAAAAGCATAGCCTCGCTGCGAGAGGCTCTTGTCGATGATGAGTTTCTTGTAGACTCGCTCCTCTTGTTGGTAATCCCGCTCCCAATAGCAGTGGCTGTAGCGGACCGAATAGGGGATCCCCGCTTGCAAATAAAAGAGCTGATCGAAAAAGGTGTTTGGGTTTTGTTTCAGCAGCGGCCGCATGGCGCGATGCCCTAGGCACGCGAAGTTTCGGGTCTTGTGCTTTCTAAGGATTCGCTGCACGGCATGGTTTTCGCGCTGGTCACGAGGGAGTACTTCGAGGACTATCCTCGGCTCGTCGCGATACATCCACTGGGTCATCAGGGCGTTGGGAGCTTTGCAAAAGACGTGGACCGAGCGATGGGCGGGGAGTTTATCCAGCAGAAAACGGACCATGCCGTTGAAGTGGATCATGTCACCGAGCCCCAGCGTGTGGTGGAGAAATAGGTCCTGACCATAGTCCAATTCCTGGATTCCGCACGGGCGAACCCCCAAGAGCTTGCTGATATCTAGTTGGACCATCGGTCGGTCTCCGCTGTGGTGGTGCCTAACTCAAATACTGTGGCTTTAGCAAAAAATAGGCACTCAGGGCAAGACAGGAAATCAGTCGGATCAGTCGGATCAGTCGATTGGCACAGTTCCTGTGCAGTCTGGATATTTCACGCATCCCCAGAATTGAGATCCGCGGCGATTGCCGCTTCTGGCCGTCCTGACGGACATCAATGCGCCGCAGGAGGGGCATCTTGGAGAGTCATCACCCGCTTGCTGAGTCCGATGCTCCAATCTCGCTGCGTTGAGTTGTTCCCTGTAGCCACCGTATTGGATGAAATCCTGTTCGAGACGCCCGACCTGGCCGCTTGGATCATTTGATCTACTGTGCGCGATCTAGCATCAAGAAACCTGTCGCAAAACCAAACAGTGGCATCGTAAATGATCGTGGTTGTCTGAAACGATGCGAGCAATCTGTACCCGCCACTTGGGCGCAGTTTTTTCATTGCTGAACCTCCCTGATCTCAGTTGATTTCAATTCAATTGGCACTATAACGCTAGGCTGCAAATCTCGCCCGATTTTGGTCAGAAAAAGTCCGATCCGTCTGATCCGTCTGATCCCAATCGAAAGAAAACCATGAAAACTCCCAATGACATTCCGACCCCGCAAGGGTCTCCAAGCCAGTGGCTCGATGCCTTAGAGTGGCGCTATGCCGTCAAACGATTCGATCCACAGCGGACGATCGATCCGGAGCTCTGGCAATCGGTCGAAAAAAGTTTGATTCTGACCCCAAGCAGCTTCGGCCTGCAGCCTTGGCGGTTCCTGGTCGTGACCGACCCGGCAGTCAAAACCCAATTGCCAGCGATCTCCTGGGGCCAACAGCAGCCCAGCGATTGCTCCCACTTGGTCGTCATCGCAACGCTCCGCTCGATCGATACCCAGTACGTCGATCGATTCCTCCACGACACGGCAAACACACGAAACATCCCTTTCGAGAGTTTAGCGAACTATCGCAAAGTCATCCTCGGGTTTTTAGAGAATAGTCCAGAGCGCCTCGCCGACTGGGCGACCCAACAAGGCTACATTGCCCTCGGGCAACTGATGGCTACGGCCGCCTATTTGGGCATCGATGCTTGTCCTATGGAAGGCCTCTCGCCTGCAAAATACGACCAAGTCCTAGGACTCGATGGGAGTCCCTATGCCACACGGGTGGCATGCGCCTTGGGGTATCGCCATCCTCAGGACGGTTATGCGGGGAATGCCAAGGTCCGTTTTGCGGCCGAGCAGCTCGTCGTTCGAGTTTGACGACTGATCAGTCCGATCTATAGATCCTCTGCGTCGATGGATAGTGGTTCCATCACCTTGGTGTTTCGCTCGACTGCGATGACGACGGTCCGTTCGTCGACCCCGTCGCGGCTCCTGGCTGTAGCTGGCAAGACTTGGCGACGATCGGGTAAGGGTAATCGGGCCGAGAAGGTTCCGTCGCCCTGGACTTTGACCGGTTCGGTTCCGATTGAGACATGTGCATCCGGATGGGTCGAGCCAAAGACCAGTATTTCGGCTTCGACCTCGAAATGGAACTGACGTGGTTTTCGCAAACCACCTTCGGCACCGCTACCGAACTGAGATAGCACATCGAGCTCCATGGTCCGTTTGAGTCGATCTTCAAAGACTTCAGCCAACTCACCCTTGGTGGTCTCATCCCCATAACCTCCGCTCATGGCGTAGATTCGTTCGGCGTCATTGGCGATGTCAGCCCAGTGATCGTCGAATGAGTCTTTGCTGCCAGGAATCGGGGTGGTCACGACGTTGCTTCGCACCAGCTCATAGAATCGACCGTTGCCGGTCATGTATCCCATGATGATCTGGAATTGAGAGGGTGGCTTGTCCACATCGATGTACCAGTTGCGAACCCCACCGTGAATTTCGATTTGCCTGAACACCGTCTCGGCGCTATCGGTGGTCCCCATCTCTTCGAACTTCAGGAGCCTTAGGACCGGCTTAACCGAGTGCCAATGGTCGATCAACGCCGCCTTGGCTCGATCCACCGTGGCGCGAGTCAGGTCCCAATGGGCATGAAGCCAGTAGGGGTCCCGGACCAGCAACACAATCCGATCTTCGCCTTTGGCTACCGGAGGTACGGGGGTGTTTTGGGTGAGTTTCCGCTTGGGTGGCTCCTGAGCGAGATCTTTTCGAAGTTCTTTCTCGACGTGAGCCGAGCGAATCTTTTCGACGATTTTTGGATCGGTATTGGTCTTCGGCGGGATTGGCAGGGGCTGTTTCTTGGGGATGACAATATCGTCGGGATGGATGCGAGTGATGGTGCGTGCCCTTACCGGAGTGGCTGCCGGAGTGGCTTGAGGGGAAGTCAGAGGTTTTGCTTTTGCCGCGACCATGGGAGTGGCCGTTGTTTTTTGGCTTTTCTTGGTGGCTGCTCCCGGTGCGGGTTTCGTAGAAGCCTTGAGGGGCTTGATGGCAACCTTTCCGGTTTTTTCGGCGGCTTTTACTGCAGTTTTTGCCAGGGTTTTTGTTATGGTTTTTGGGTGGCTTTTCGGTGGGTTTTTTGGGGACGGTGCGGTGGTGGGCTTGGTGGGCGTTGGCTTGGCTTTGGGCGTTGTTAATGCTTTCGCCGTGACAGCCTTCTTGGTCGGCTTTTCTGCGGGCTTTGCCACCACCTTGGGGCTTGATTTAGGATTCTTTGAAGGCTTGGCTGTCGATACTTTCTGAGCCTGCGGCTTGTTCGGGGCCTTGCCAGGAGCGGTTTTACCGGCAGCGTTTTTGGTTGCCGATTTTTTGGAGATCGATGCTTTGTCTTTGGAATAGGGCACAGGTAGGCTCCTAATAGGGGGGCGGGTTCGGGAAGGTTCCCATCGCCTGCGGGGGGGAGAGTCTTGACGTTCCGAGGGCTTGGTCCAAACCACTGACTCTCAGTATGCTTAGCAACCAGAAGGTTTTCTACTTAATTTTGGGTAGGAACCAAAGGGGTATGCGACCTAAAAACCGCTACAGTTGGATAATTCGTGATCACTGGATCCTACATAGGCCTTATTAATCGGATAGATCGGATAGAAACGATGGCTCCCACAGAATCGAACACCGGCAGTAAACAAGACGAGCACATGGGGCTGCCCAAAACAGGGGGCAATCCCAAGTCCCAAACCAATGGGGCCGGTGTGGCGATCAATGCTTTGTCCAGGGTTCTGGCTGTCCTGTTGCTCGGAGCCGGCCTCGCAGGCCTTGGGGTCCTATTGGATTCATGGCTTGGCACGAATTATTGGACACTGATCGGAATCATCGCGGGCACCATTCTTGCCATTCCAGGGCTGATGTTGGTTGCCAAGGTTTCCGAGTTGGATGCCAAACGGAGCGTCGATCCACAGGATTCCGACGAGGCACCTTAAAGAGTATGGAGTGTTCGGTGTATGGAAAACCAACGGGATCAAAAAACTGTCTTGGACGACTGGCGATGGCTGACCGGGATAGCCATGCTGTGCGCCGCGGGCGTGTTGGCTTTGCACCGAAATAGGCATGGAGCCCTTTCGGTTCGCACCGATGAGCTGCTAGCAGGTCTTTCCGCTTTGGGCTTGGTCGTGGGGATCACCGCCTTGTCGCTGATTTTGAGGCATGGTCTGTGGGTGCCGATGCATCCCCTGGTCTCGAGCCTTGGGACCACAACGCTGAGGCTTTTGACGAGTCTCCTGGGCCTCGGATTGGCGACTGCGACAAAATGGAACAATGCCAATTCTTTCACCTCCCACCTGCTGGGCTGTTATTTTATTTTTCTGCTATTAGAATCCTGCCTGTCAACGCGTTGGTACTCGTCCAGGTCCCGCGACCTTCCTTCCTGAATCGCTTCCCCTCCAGAATCGCTTTCATCGATGGCCTCGGATATTCTCCACATAAAAGACGGCTACTACTTCGAGGTACCCAAGGTATTTTGGCGGAGCAAGCGGCAATCAGCTTCTGATTTTCCCGACTGGCTCGTACGTCTGGACCCGGAATTTCAGGATTTCCAAGCTCAACAACTTGTCGAGGGGCTCAAAGGGCTCGGCGTCCAAGATGGCTGGCTCGACGGACTGATCGGCTCCTGGCATTCCTGGCAGCACTCGAACCATAAGAATGAAGGTTGGCCGCTACACGCGTACCTGGACAAGTTGGTCTCCGATGTGCGAGCCAAGTCCGGAAGTTGGGCAAAGAAAAATGCCCCGAACACGTCCGACCCCTACAAGGCATACTTAGCTGCTCATCCGGAATTGGATCATCCGTGGATTTACGAATTGTTCTCCGATCCTGACAAGCTGGTTAAGTGGGAACGGTTGAAGTCGGAAGTGGCTTCTTCGTCTTTCGTCAGGGGTTACAAGGGCCAGACGGAGGATAAGCCCTGGAGTGCTGAAAAGGTCCAGTCGTACAATCAGGCGCTCGACGGCAAGGTTTTGATACCCCAGCCATTTGGAACACTGCGGAATGCTTACGAAGCCGAGTCGGGTTTGTGCATTTCCCGCTACATGATTATCGAGGTCGTCGTCGCGCTTTTGCTCTTCTTTGCCTTCCGATGGTTGGCAAGGAGTATGAAG
>CAILTZ010000561.1 GCA_903837255.1 uncultured Pirellula sp.
CCTTCTTGGATCACATCCTTGGGAGGAAGGCTAACGCCAGACGGCCCAAAGTCGGCTTGGTATTCGATCGGTTCATCGAAACCTACCTCGCGTTTGATTTTCACAGGAATGAACAATTCGCCACCTCGGACCAGCGAAACCGTCGGCTGCACCAGTTCGATGGAAAAGGGTGCCGGATCGGTGACCGCCACGGCGAATCGATCGACGCGAAGGATTTTCCAAGCGTCTCCGCCGGAGTGGTTGATGAACGGGACAACTTGCTGGCAACTCCCCGATAGATTCACCATAGGGTCTTTTGCCTGGGGCTTGAGTTGCATCATCGTCGCCTTAGGGTTCGCATCCCAGGCCGCTACCAATTGCACGGGCCACAATCCCGATTGCCCGGGAACCTCCGGACAGATCATCTGCACTCCGTCGGGCAGGCCGCTAGCGATCAGGTCAAAGGGGCCACTGTAGGTTGTGCCGTGGCCTTTTGACAAGCTGACCAGAACGGTCCAGCGGTTCCCTTGTGGGACCGCGAGCCCCGTGACTCGTGAGCTTTCGGTCCAATCGAAGGTACGACTCGACAGAACCGGATAGATCGCTTCGGGAGGTGCCTGGACTTCGACTCGATAAACCGACAGAGGAGTGCCTGCGTTGTTGGTATCGCGGACCTCGATCAAGTACTCGCCGTCGGTTTTCGGTTCCCAGAGGATTGATGGATCGAGAACATCTTTCATCCCGCCCCCGGATCGGATCGCGGTGCCGAAAAGGTCGCGATCGCTCAATGAGCGTGGATCGGCATCGTCGGCTTCCACCTCGGCGGCTTGAACCTGTCCTTGGCTATCGACAGGCAAAATTCTCAGGACAGGATCGATCGGGTAGCCCAAACTCGACGCGTAAACTCGGACGCGGTAGCGATCCCCTTTTTTCACTTTCATACGAAACAGGTCGATGTCTCCAGGCTGGTCGATGACTCCGTTAAGAGCGATCGGTAGCGAGGCAACCTGGGTCTCTTGTGCCGTTTGATCCTCCAAGACATTTCCGTAGTTGCAGGATCGGACAGAGATGGAAGAAGGAGCCTCGCCGAACCAATCGAGCGCTTCGGACACCGGCGGCAGGATGAGGGTTTCCTGGAACACACCAGCAGGATCTCCAAGGAAATCGACGGCGAGTGGCTCCCCGGCTTTTCCACCTGCGGGATAAACTGCCAAGGGCCTTCGAAAATCCCCGATATGGACACAGTAGGGAATATCGCGGGGCGAGTGGACCGATTGACGTACCTCGATGTATAGCTTGCCATCGGTCAGCTGCTCCGGGACGATCAAACTCACAAGTGGGTCTTGGACGTGCAGCGAATTCTCGTCGTTCGAAGCAAGCTCACGACCATTGGCATCCAGAACGCGAAGTGCAAGATCGAATTCGGAGTCACCATAATGATGGTCCGCGATCCTGACGCAGTCGACTTCAACCGACAACCTTGATCCAGGTTGAACATTCACGCTAAACATATCGGTATCGACGGTGGCCAAGACGCTCGAGTTCAGTGGAACGTTTTGAGCCGTGGCGATCGTGTCGTTTTGCGAGGCGGTTTCTTGGATTACAGGAAAGGGCGATACGTTAAAAGTAGCCAGGAGGGAAAGGCCTTTGGCCGTGCGCAACCGAAAGGGATGTTCACCGGGCTGGCAATCGCTGTCGATCTCGATGATCGCTTTGACTTGTTCCTCGATCCGCCCACCGTGAGCCAGTCCGATTGCGTTAGGAAGCGACTCGATGGTTTCGACCGAGAGAGCACGTATGCCCGGCTTGTAAAACACCAGCTCCTTTGGGTTATCGAGGAATTTCCCCTGAATGATGACCGCGACTTTTGTACCGCGTTGCCCCACGCGTGGTCGAACCCATTCAACATCGCGGAGCATGTCACCGGCACTGACCGTGGGAAACCAGGAACATCCTAAGCACAGCAGGAGTCCGAACCAGGCAAATCGCAGGTGGTTTAGGCGGGTCATCGCAATTAGGCCAGTAGGGCAGAAACCAGTTTGCCGTCTTTGATGATTTCGATCGGTCGGGTTCCAAAGGCCACGAGTTCCTTGTCGGCATCGATCCCCAAAGAGTGATAGATGGTATAGAGGAGGTCCTCGAGTGGAACAGCGTCGCGGGCTGGCTCGTTGGCAACCGAGTCGCTTGCGCCGTGGATCAAACCTTGTTGGAAACCACCACCGGCCAGGAGCATTGAATAGCAGCGAGCGTGGTGGTCGCGACCCGAGTCTTTGTTGATCTTGGGGGTGCGACCAAACTCGCTGGTGACCCAAACCAGAGTCGTATCGAGCAGTCCTCGGCGGTCCAGGTCGGTGATCAATCCGGAGATCGCCGAGTCCAGAGGTCCCATATAATCATCGCAGCATTTTTTGACATCGACGTGACAATCCCAAGCCCCATAGTCAATGGTCACGAAACGCGTTCCGGCTTCGACGAGCCGTCTGGCGATCATCAGCCGTTCGGCCAACCCTTTAGGATGGTACTTGTTGTCCGGAGCGAGGACTTTGCCGGTGACTTTGCTACCGTAGAGATCAAAAGTCTCGTCGGTTTCACCTTCGAAGGAAAAGGCTCTTTGGGCCTCGGGCGAGGTCAATACGGCATAGGCTTTTTTGTAGAAGCCGTCCATGGTATCGAGCGTGGCTGGTTCGGTCTCCATTTGCCGGATTCGCTTCTCGATCAATTCCCGAGCGGCATTGCGTCGGTTGAACCGATCTAGCGAAAGTTCTTGCGGAAGCGAAAAGTCGCGGACTTTGAAATTCTTTCCGTTGGCTGGATCGTCTCCGATTTCAAAGGCACCGTAGCTACTGGGCAAGAAACCCGTGTTGCCTGCGAATGCGTTGCGTTTCGGGACGGCGATGTAGGGTGGTAGGATTCCTCGCGGACCGAGCTCGTGCGAGATGATCGAACCCATCGAGGGGTAATCGATGACCGCCGTGGGGGTATAGCCGGTCGAAAGGTGGTAGGTTGCCAGCCCGTGGTCGGGGACTTTGCCGACGACGGTTCGGACAACGGTGAGTTTTTTGGCGATCTGGGCTGTCTTGGAAAAGTTCTCGCTGAAGATATCTCCGTTGGTGGTTTTCACGACACCAAAAGGTCCCCGATATTCGAGGGGAGCTTCGGGTTTCGGATCGAAGGACTCATGCTGTGGGAAGCCACCGCCCAAGTTCAGTTGGATGATGCTTTTGATTCGCTCAGGGAGTTTCCCCTGAGGGGCTTGGGCCGAGTATGCTGCGTTTTGCCCGTCATCGGCGGCGGCTTGGAGTCGAAATAGATCCGCGAGAGAAAGGCCCAGGGCACCGAGGCTGCCGGCAAGCAGAGCATCGCGTCGTCGGATGCGCCGGAAGCTTTCGCAGCCTCGTGCATCCACTGACGGTTGTTGGTTGGATGGATGGTGCATCGTAGGCAGTTCCTATTTTTTGGATTCCAGGAATCCTTGTTGCTTCATCCATTCGGCGGCCCGATCAGGCCATGTTTGGGATGGGTTGCCCGTTTTTCGCAGGCCGTAACCATGCCCACCGGTAGGGTAGAGGTGAAGGCTAAAGGGGACCTTGAGTTCATTGAGTTTCATTGCGGACACAAGGACGTTTTCGCAACCTAGCGCGTCGTCTTGGGCCATCGTCAGAAACATCGGCGGGGTGTCTTTGGTAAACACAACGTCGCTGGCAAGTTGCAGCTTGTTGTCTTTGTCGACCATGTAGGCCGGATAGATCAGAAGGGTAAAATCGGGTTTGGCAGAAAGCTGGTCGGTTGCATCCACCGGATCATACGTTTTATCAGAATAACGTGTACTGGTCCGA
>CAILTZ010000562.1 GCA_903837255.1 uncultured Pirellula sp.
AGAACAAATGCACCTTGGACAACCACCTGGTCCTTGGGCCGCAATCCTCTGAGAATAGCGGTCCTGCCCTGGGACTTCGGGCCGAGTTGAACTTCGCGTCGATCGAATCTGGCTTCATCGACTTTTACGAACACAAATTTTTTCCCTTCGTGCTCTTGGACTGCATCGTTGGGGATGGTCATCGCACTGCCGCTTTGAGCACCGGCTATCACGACGTTGACAAACATCCCGGGCTTGAGCAACCGATCAGGATTATCTGCGATGGCGCGCAGAGCGATGGTGCGTGTTTTTTCGTCCATGATCTCCCCGGTATAAAACACCTTGGCTGAAAAGATTTTGTCGGGCCAAGCCTCGTTGACGATCGAGACGGTTTGTTGGTCCAACGATCGGAGCAGGGGGACGTTTTCTTCGAAAACATCTGCCGTGATCCAAACCGTTGAAAGATCGGCGACCGTCAGAACCGAGGCGCTCAAGCGGACTTGTTCGCGAACCGTGCAGTCCTTGGTGATCACCGTTCCGTCAAAGGGGGCTCGGATCGGGTAGTGCGAGATCGCTTCGCCTTGCGTGCTAGGATCAACACTCTCGATATCCTTGAGATCCACTCCGAGGATCCGCAAGCTGGTGGCATCCACTGCGACGCGGGTATCGGCCTCCTTGACCCTTTGATTCGCAAGCAGGATATCGGTTTGCATTTCGTATTCGATCTGTTCAATGCGAGCTTGAAAAGTTGCCAGGTCCGCATCGCGGTTGGATTGTGCCGAGAGCAGCAATTTCCCGGAAACCGCACCGCTTTCTCGAACATTTTCCAATCGATTGACATCCGCTTGCGATTTCAAATAGTTTGCATAGGAAGCGACCAAACGTTCGCGATAGTCCCCCATCGCCATGGTCCGAAAATTGCTCTCGATGTCCTGGATGGGACGTCGTTGCCGCAGCTCCTCGATCAAGCGTCGAGTGTTTTCGGCGATGCGTGTTTGTAGGTCTCGCTTGACCATCGCAATCTCGAGCTGCAAGCGGGCCTGATAAAGATTCAATTTGGCTTGGCCAATCTCACGGCTATGGATGACGATCAACAAGTCGTCGGCTTTGACATTTTGACCCAACGATACCGAAACCGAATCGACGGTTCCCTCTACCATCGGATAGATGTGCGAGATGCGATCCTCATTCAAGGAAACTTTACCGGTCAAGTTTACCGGGACCGCAAGCATCTCCTCCTTGGGTGTATCGAGCACGATCCCACTCGGGCCCCACATCTCCGGGGGAAGCTCGACCTGCGAGCCCTGCTTGGGAGCTTGATGAGTCGGATCTTGGTGAGCATGTTGGTCGAGCCTCTGTGGCTCAGCCAACGCGGTAGCTTGGTTGCGATAATGATATATCCATACCGCTCCACCTCCGAGAATGGTGGTCAGGAGCAAAAATGGCCAAGCCCGAAGCGCGTGTTGCAGAGTGTTCATGATCAGATGTAGGGGAGCTAGTACCAAGAATTCCAAAAGCTCCGATGAGCGGGCTTTGGATCAAAACGCAAAGAAGCGTTGGCCCCCTAGAGACACGCCGCGAAGTAACGCGTGGTCGAATAAGCCGTCCGCCAAGTATGCTGAGCCGTTTTCGATTGGCAAAATACCACCGGTAACCCAGGGGGCTCTGACCTAATAGACGCATAGACTAGCGACTGACAGACTCCATCGGCACCTGTCCCAACCTCGACTGGATCGGTGGTTTGGGCCAACGATTTTGCGATCGGATTAGCCATGGCCAAAGGACTGTTGGGAAAGGCTTGGACCGATTGTCCGTCGAGTTCAACCAGCCAGTGCAGGTGTATTTTTGCGGTATCCGAGGGGTCCTGGTGCTTGTAGAGTCGTAGGTGCTCGGCAAGTTGCCCGAGCTCGGATGCCGAGACACTCTCGTCAAGATGATGGTGGTATACGGGCCTTAAACCCGGAGCACCGAGCACCCAAACCAGCAATACAAGCCCTCGGAGCACAAGGCTCGGCAGGAAGTGGCGGTTTTGGCTCAGTATCAGCATCCACATGAACTTATCGTAATCTCCAGGATAGACTGCGTGTTGCTAGGGAAGTCGAATTGGGTGTCGGCTAAGCTTTAAAGATAGCTCAACCGGGCGGGATTTAGAGTATTCGGTTGCAAAATCCATGTCAATCATTCTTGGAAAGATAGAAAAAGGCTGCTTATAAGATGGAATCTACCGATCCTAACGCTCCGGTTGTTCTGGACACTGCGACGAGATTGGCCATCCAAAGGACCCGGGTGGCGTTCGAGCGTACGATCATGGCTGCCGTTCGAACGGCGACCTCTCTGATCACCTTTGGCTTTTCAGCTTATAAATTTTTTTCCATGGATGTTCTCGAGGGGCGAACGCCGAGCGCGACGTCCAAGACCTCGCTTTTGGGACCCAAGGAATTCGGATTGACGCTGATTGCTTTGGGGCTTTTGTCGTTGTTCTTTGCATGGTTCGAATACCACCGTGACATCGGGGCCTTGAGAAAAGAGTATCCGATGCTACCGCGATCCAACATTGGCATCATCGCGGCCCTTGTCGCCGTGGTCGGCTCAGCCCTCTTTGCGATCGTTCTGTTCAACATCTAAGTCGCTGACTTAATAGTCGACTTGGCCTTCGTCGTCCTCTTTGCGACGTTCTCTGATTTCTTGCATCACCTCGACCAGCAGTTTGGCGAACGAGGCCGTAGATTCTTTGTAATCTTTGGATGTGAACTGACGGTTGGCTCTTTGGATTCGCTCGGAGAGCGGGCCAAGTTTTGAGCTGCTGATGTTGTCTTTCAACCATTGGAAAAGTTCATCAACGGCGATCTTCAGCTGCGAGGCAAATACCGCAGAAGGTTTGCAGGTGTACTTCCGATAAGGTGCCTTGCCGAATCCTTTTTCCTGGACTGCAGTTTGTTTACCGACGACCATTTTGATACAGCCGGTCACCAGGGCGACTAATGCTGCTGCGGCGGCCAAGATCGCCAAGGGAACTTGCTGCACCAACGCCAGAAAAACGGCAGCAAGCAGACCGATTGCGGCGATTACTCCAAATGCTGTGGGGAAACCTGCGGGAATGCGAATACCACCGCTGGCTACCGACGCTTTGCTGACCCCATAATCCCTTTGCACCTCGCCGATGACCACAGTGATGTTATCTGGACCTCCGCGAAAATTCGCTAAATCGACAAGCGCTTTGACAGCCGTTGGCGGATCGAGGAGCCCTAGTAGCAATCCGATTTCCTCGTCGAAAACTTGACCGCTGAGCCCATCGCTGCACAGCAGGAAACGGTCTCCCTTTTGGAGCGGAAACGGCCCCTCTAAGTCAACCTGGACCTGCGGACTGGGTCCCAACGAACGAGTGATCACATTTTTGGGGATCGAGCTGTTGCGGATCATCTCCTCGCTGACCTCACCGGATTGTTGCATCTCCCAAACCAACGAGTGGTCGAAAGTCAACTGCTCGAAGGTTTGGCCTCGCAGGCGATACACGCGACTATCACCCACATGAGCAATCACCCCACCGATGGGCAACAGGGCTATCGCACTCGTGGTCGTCCCCATGCTGCGAAACTCTGGATTGATCATCCCCTTGCGATTGATCTCGCGATTGGTTTCTTCAAAGGCCCTCAGCAGCGCCTCGGTGCACTCTGTCTTTGTGTTGAGCTTGGAGTAATGGTGTGGAATCAATTCGACACTCAAACGGCTTGCAAGTTCGCCAGCAGCATGAGCCCCCATCCCGTCGGCGACGATCAGCAGATCTCCACAGCGTTGCCATTTCTCTTCGTCAGTGGCCGATATGATCGCAAAACTATCTTGATTGTTCGCGCGGCGCATCCCAATGTCACTCAGGGCCGCAGCCGAAACGATAGGAGTCCAACTCCCCGCAGCTTCAGACGCCTGAGCAGAGCCTTTGGTCGCACCCTGCGGCACGCCAGATTCTTCAGTTCGTGGGGAGATGTCTGCCAAGAGAGATTCCAGACGAAGGTCAAAAATCGAAAAAAATTTGGGTCAATCAGCCTAACAGAATACCCCAATACTTGCCAAGTTGGTAGCTATGGGAGGGACCTTGCAAACTTTCCTAGCGGTACACCCGGAACCTGCTAGG
>CAILTZ010000563.1 GCA_903837255.1 uncultured Pirellula sp.
ATCGAGTTCGCAAGAAGGTGCGGGGCACCCCAGAGCGACCGAGGTTGTGCGTATACCGATCGCTACAAAACTTTGGTTGCCAAGTGATCGACGACGTCACAGGCAAGACCCTCTGTTCGGTTTCGTCGGCGGAAAAGGGGTTGCGTGGCCAAGTCGGTTACGGTGGCAACTGCGACGCTGCAGCGAAGCTTGGGAAGATCCTTGCCGAGCGAGCTTCGGCGATTGGGATCAAGACGGTTGCTTTCGATAGGGGAGCTTACAAGTATCACGGTAGAGTGGCTGCGTTTGCCGATGCTGCCCGTGAGGCGGGATTGGACTTCTAATTCCAGTGAAATTCGAACAAGTCAGCGAGTAAAACATGTCAAACGAATCCATGCAAGGCGATGCCCAGATCGACCGTGTTCTGAAGATCAAGCGATGCGCTGCGGTGGTCAAGGGAGGCCGACGATTCAGCTTCGCAGCCCTCGTGGTCGTCGGTGATGGCCGTGGAAAAGCCGGATATGGCTATGGCAAAGCCAATGAAGTTCCACCGAGCGTTGCGAAAGCACAAAAAGCCGCCGGACGCACAATGATCCGCGTTCCGATCGTCAACGGCACCATTCCGCACGAAGTCAGCGGTCACTACGGTGCTGCTCATGTTCTCTTGACGCCTGCGAGCCCGGGTACCGGGATTATCGCTGGCCAAGCAGTTCGGTCTGTATGCGAAGCCTTGGGCATTCAAGATATCCTTACAAAAAGCTTCCGCTCCAACAATCCAACGGTGTTGATCAAGGCCACTTTCGACGCGCTGTCGAAATTGAGAACCCGTGAAGATGTCGAGCGACTCAGAGGGGTTAACCTGTCATGAATTTAGAAGAAGTCAACGATGGAATCGTAGGCAACCGGCCGCGCAAGCGAATCGGACGCGGGGTCGGTAGTAAGACTGGAAAGACCTCCGGGCGTGGTCGTGACGGCCACAAATCCCGCAGCGGTTATAGTCGACATCCGATGTTCAATGGTGGCGATACACCGATTTACATGCGGACTCCCAAGCGAGGATTCCACAACAGGTTTGCCACGGACGTCGTGGGAGTCAACATCGGAGCAATCTGCGCCGCGTTTGATGACGGTGCTGAGGTTACTCCAAGTGATATTCGGCATCGCGGAGTGGTCAAGGTTCGTTTCGACGAACTAAAGATTCTCGGCGACGGTGAAGTCACCAAAAAGCTGAACTTGATCGTTACACGCATCAGCCAATCGGCCAAAGACAAGGTCGAAGCAGCGGGTGGGACGGTGAAGATTGTCGCAGCCAAGAGAACACCCAAGCAACGGGTGGCGGATTCCAAGGCCAAGGCCTAGCCTGACGCCTTGGGCATTATGCCCCACCCAGATGAGTCCATTGGCTGACGTCGCTTAAGTGCCGTCAGCCTTTGTTTTTGTTATATTCTATCCCGTCGCTTCCAGTTGTCGTTCTCGATTCAGGAACATTTAAGACATGTTTGAAAAACTGCGGGTCGTGTTCTCCATCCCGGAACTCCGTCAAAAGATCCTTTTGACACTTTTCCTGCTTGCCGTGTATCGCATCGGATACCACGTCCGCTTGCCAGTGCTCAAGTCCGACCTGGCGGTCACCGGCGAGCTTAAAAACTTCATGGATAAGGTTGCCGTCTTCTCGGCGACCGATTTGAGAAGCCTAACGATTTTCGGGCTTGGACTCGCTCCATACATTTCCGCATCGATCATTTTTCAATTGCTCGGAACACTTTGGAAGCCGATTGAGGATCTCAGGAAGGAGGGTGCCGCGGGTCGCAAGAAGATCAACGAGTACACACGCTACCTGACGGTTTTGATCTGCGTTTTGCAAAGCTGGGTGTATTTGCGTTTCACGGTTGGTCCCCAGGATTCGCCAGCGTCCTCGCAGTTTTTCAGCAACAATGCCAACAGCCTTTCGCTCGGTTGGCAGATCACTTCGGTGGCCATCATGACAGCCGGATCGCTGTTCTTGATGTGGCTGGGTGAACAGATCGATGAGTATGGAATTGGAAATGGCATATCCCTTTTGATCATGGCCGGTATTTTGGCTCAGATGCCCCGAGCTCTTTGGGACTTGCGTCAAAATGTGTCCAGTACGCTTACGGGCAACGCCGGAACAACGATAGGACCGGACGTTTTGGTAGTGCTAGCGGCGCTGTTCATCGCGGTTGTGTTTGGTGTCGTGTTTATCACGATGGCCCAGCGGCGAATCGAGATGCAGAGTGCCAAGCACGTGCGGGGACGCCGCATGATGGGAGGGACCAAGCAATTCCTACCGCTGAAAATCAACCAATCAGGTGTCATGCCCATCATCTTCGCGAGTAGCTTTCTGATGATTCCAGGGATGCTGTTCGGTTTGCTCGCGACCTCTTTTGCGTCCGGCGAGGGGATGTGGGAAACCTTGGCTAGTTTCTGTCAGCAAGCATCCTCGATGTTCAACTCAGGATCATCGTTCACCTACAACGTGCTTTATGTCTTGTTGATTTTCTTCTTCTGCTTCTTTTGGACTTCGATCATGTTTAATCCAAAAGAAATGTCCCAGAACCTGCAGGACTCAGGCGCGTTTATTCCTGGTTATCGTCCAGGCAAGAGGACAGCGGATTATCTGGAAAAGGTCATGCTCCGGATCACTTATGTCGGGGCTGCGTTCTTGGCGATCATTGCGATCGTTCCTACGATCATCACCTCGCAGTTCGGTGTGTCCTTCACGGTCGCGTCGTTCTACGGTGGCACCGGGTTGCTAATCGCCGTGAGCGTTGCGTTCGATTTGATTCAAAAGATCGACAGCCACCTTCTGATGAGAAACTACAAGGGGCTTTTGGAGTCTTAGTACGACACTCCGCAGTCTCAAAGGGCAACTAAAGGGAAGAAAGGAGGGTTAGATTGAATGCTGATTGTGTTTATCGGCCCTCCTGGCGCTGGCAAAGGGACACAGTGTAGACGTTTGGTCGACCTGCTGAAC
>CAILTZ010000564.1 GCA_903837255.1 uncultured Pirellula sp.
CCGTACCAGTACCAGTAATGGCCGATTGAAGGATCGGCTGAAGCTCTGCAGCCACCGCATTCTTAATCGGGAAGACCCGGATCTCATTCTCCGCCGGAGTCGACTCGACGTCGATCTCAAGGATCAATTTAGCAACCTCGGCTATGTCCCTAGGCGATGCTTGGACGATCAGCGAATTGGTCCGATAATCGGCCACCGCCTTGATCCGTGCCCCAATCGTCAAGGCCGAGGTGTTGGCAGGGGCAGCAGCCTGGCCAGGTGTGGTCTCGCTGAAGAAATTTCGAACCAGCGTCTCAGCATCGATTGCTGAGGAATTCACCAACCTGAAAACTCGCAACTGATTGTTCGGATCCAGCGGTTGATCGAGCTTGACGATCAACTCCTTGATCGCCGCAAGCGCTTCAGGCCTGCCGATGAGCAACAGCGAGTTGGGTTGACCCAACGCATAAAGACTGATTTGGCCTTGGCGAGGGGTGAAAACCTTGTCGTTCAGATCCCTCAAGATCGGTTCAAGGGCCACTCCGTTGACATGCTTGAGCGGATAAATCTCAATCTCAGGTGTCGTCTCGGCACTCTGCTTCTTGATCTGCTCGATCACTTCCAAGACGCGTTGCACATCCCGCCGTCCACCCTTGACAATCACGACCCCCATTTCGGGAACAAAGGAGATGTCGACATCGCCGATCAGACCCGTTCCGCTGCCCATCGAATCCGGAGACCCGACGGCCATCCCAGGTGCATTGTCGTCGTCAGGGTTGACCGGAACCTGGCCTGTGACTTGGTCTTGTGGAGGTTGTTGAAAAGAGGCTAATCGAACAAGACGCAATGCGGTTTCGATTCTCTCAGGACTGGCCGGATTGATCGGAACGATCTGCGTCGGACGCTGCGAGTCGGCTTGGGCAAAATCCACCGCAGAGACGATCTGCGACCAAGCAAACACGTCCTTGGGGCTGCCCTGCATACGGACCGTGTCGGTGCGACGATCGATGGTCATCACCTCGCGAGGTCCAGCATCGGTAAGCAGTTGCAGCTGAGCCAACTCACCATTCTTACTTGTCGATACGCTCATCCGAGTTCCAGCGATCCGCAGGATTGCATCCTCGAGCTCTCGCCAACTGATCCGCTGAAGCTTGTACTCTCGTTGTTGGACGGAACTGGACAAGACTTGCCCTGAAACATCCGATACAGCCGGACTGAGATTCTTCGTAATGGCCCCAACGCTTGCTGCAATCTGTTGCTGAGTGGCCTCCGGCGCTAAGACCATCAATCGGCCCGTCTGTGCCTCGGTGGTGATCCGCACTCGCTTGTCGGCTCCAAACTGCGATTGCAATTGTGCAACCACATAAGCAACGTACTCGGTTGGCAACGCATAGATCTGCAACTTAGCATCCCCAGCATTAACCGGGCTCGCAGCTGCTAAAGCAGGAGCTTGTGCACCGGGCACCCCTCGCTGTGTGCTCGGGGGGAGCATCAACGGTCGCTGATTCGCAGCCCCCGATCCCCGTGGATCAACTTGTCCCTGAGGAGCTTGGGGGCCCTGAGGTGCCTGGGCTTGCAACTGCCCCAGCGAGACCAAACCTGCGGTTCCAAAGGCAGTCAACAAAAGCGCCTTGCGGAACCAAGCATGCTCCCTGGATCGCTTGCTAGGTGTACGCTCGATGGGAAAATGCTGCTTGGTTTTCTCTTGGCTTCGGATGGTCACGCTTACCGTTCCTTATGGTTTCGGAGGGTTTTGGGCACCGGTCAAGGGCCCTGTCTCATCGGAACAATCGGAACATTCTGCAACCCTTCTTCAATCAAAAGACTCAACCTGAGCGTTAAAGCTTAACATTTAGTTTTTGTAATCTTGGGGTTCTTGGAATGGGTTGCACAAGCTAGCAAATTCGCGATACTACGACGGTTTCCAGGATCTATGAAAGTTTTCCCAGGAAACACATCTTATGGACGACAAGATCGCCTGTGAGGGGATCACGTTTGACGACGTGCTGATCCAACCCCGATACAGTGATATTCTCCCGTCGCAAGTCGACGTCTCTACTCAACTTACGGCCAACATCAGGCTGGGTATCCCGCTCCTTTCCTCGCCGATGGATACCGTGACCGAAAGCGAAATGGCCATCGCCTTGGCCAAGGTCGGTGGACTGGGGATTATCCACAAGAACATGGATATCGCCTCCCAAGCCGCCGAGGTGACCAAGGTGAAACGGTCGGCCAATGGCATCATTCCCGATCCGGTGACCTTGCGACCGACCGATTGCGTCTCGATGGTTCAGGATGTGATGCGAAAGCAGAATGTTTCCGGGATCCCGATCGTCGAACCCAGCGGCAAACTCGTTGGAATATTGACTCGACGCGACATGCGATTCCTCGAATCGAGCGATA
>CAILTZ010000565.1 GCA_903837255.1 uncultured Pirellula sp.
ATGGACTCGGTAGAGTTCCATTGTTGATTCAGGATTCGCGCACGCGAGCACTGCGAGCCAGCAACGTGACGCTGACCTCCACAGCCACGAGCCTAAGCGGTTCGGTGTCCCTTGCCGACCGCGGTAGCTTGCCCGTCGGATCGGTTCTTACCGTTCAGTTGCAGAATTTGACTCGTCCCTTCTACGAGGTTGCGGGTGGCAAAGCGGTGCTTCGCGCCGAGGGAAGCGGTCCATTTCGCTTCGATCTATTTATTGATCCGAGATATCTGACACCTACCGACCAGTACCAGCTCACTGCAATGGTCAGTTGGAACAATCAAGTTCTGTACAACTTGAGGCAACCGTTGTTGATACCAACACAGGGTTTCAATCAGCAATTCAACCTGTCGCTTGACCGAGCGGTCGCTGCCTCTGCACCTATCACTGCCTCGCTACCCACAACAGCCTCGCTACCTACAACAGCCTCAGGAGTGGTGACGGCGTCGCTGCCAGCATCTCCAGCCCTTACCGGTCAAGTCAGCACAGACGCCTTAAACCAAGTCTTCGTGTCGCTCTTGGGCAGGCAGCCATCGAGCCGTGAATTGATCGCTTGGCAGGACTACATGCAGCAGGGCCATACGCTCAACGATGTTGCAGCCAAGATCATGGCAAGTCCTCAGTTCCGAGAACGCTACGCGACCGATCAAGCGTATGTGCAGCAGGTGATCCAAACCTTGACCGGAAAGCTTGCCACCAGTAGCGACGTTACCTATTGGGTTGGCAGAATGCAAACTCTCGGATCGCCAGAGAAAATGATCGCGGAGTTAACGGCCCAAAGACAGTAAAGGTTCCAGCGCGTAGACTGGCCAGCGCGAATAGTGAGCGAGCAGCTTTGCCTGCCACACATGAGCCACCAGTAGAAACGCGTCGTTGGTAGGGATGTGAGCTAGTCTTAGGTCGCTAGCCAATCTCCATTCTTTTTCGACCGTCCAATCCCGGCAGCCTGGGTTGGACGGAAGAGGTTGGCAAAAGGTCTGTTCGCTGGGGTCTAGTTGATCGATCTGGGGTTTGTGAAGATACCGAACCCGACGGCATCCGATGTTTTCGAGTGTCGTGCGGCGAATAGCGATACCGTAAGGTTCCCAGTCCCACCGTGCTAGGTGGGGTTGGAAGCTCCGCATACGAACGAGTTCGCCGATCGGGTTTTCGGTAAACGAGATCGATGGCAGATCTCCACGCTTGCGGGTAGTTGTTGCGACGAGTTTCTGTTCGGTGACGATGTGCAGCAAGGTATCCAGCGGTGAGGGGGATGGATTCCATTCGAGTCGGAATGCCTCGTCGAGAAGATCCCTTTCGGATTGATTGGGCCAGAGGGTTTGACGGGTTCGAGTGGTATGAATCAAGAAATTGTCGGTGGATGCAAGTCTGTTTGGGATATCGCAGGCCAGTTGTAGGGTCGCGGGGATTCTGCGGTGGCTGCAGGACCAAGGGGTTGCGGTAGGTAGATCGGGTTGATCGGCGAACCATAGAACAGCGCCCAGTTGGCTCCAATGCTTTTGGGCCATGGCGATAGCTTTCGATGGGTTCTGCTCTGCTCGAATCCATAAGCTGCTCGGCTCGACCTCCTCGCATCGTAGGCGGCGTTCCAGGATCGATGCGATTTTTCCTGACGGCGATACTTTCAGGGCGATGAGTTGGTCGGCGAGGATGCACACGCCTAGGTCATCAGCCGCGAGGTTGCTTTGTTGGATCGACGTATCACACCAGAGTTCAAGGTGCTTTACAGGCGCGTTCGAGTCGAGAGATAAAGCCAGAGGGTTACCGAATCGGACGTGAACGCCTAAGCATTTTACCCCGTAGTTTTCGCAGGCGAATTCGATTGCAGGGGCGTGCGGTGCGCCGAGCGGAAACAACACGATCTGTGAGCTTCGTTTTGCTCGATGGAGTGTGGCATCCAGCGAGTGTTGCCAGCTTGGAGAGCGAAAGGCGTCACGGTGAGGGTGTGAGGCGAGAATTCCAAGAAGAGGCGTGTTGAGGAGTGAATGGAGCAAGTTTTCTGAGGGGCAGCCCAGTCTGGGATCGCCCGCAAGCCAATCGATCATCGATGGATTCCAACGGTCTGAAAGATCTTTCAGTTCGACGAAGTGCCTAGCGACATCGAATGCATCGGTGCTCATGATTTCGAAGGTTTGGCCGATAGCACAGGAACGTTTGGCTAGCTGGGATCCGAATGGGGTGAGTTCATCGTCGCTTGGGGGGCATGTTAATGCTAACGTGGCACTGTGATTGCGGGAGTTGTGGTTGGCGGAAAAATTGTGTATCGCGATCCCAAATAGCCTCAGGATAACGTAAAATGGAGTTTTGGGTCGGATTTGGTTCGACAGATTTTCTGGCCCGTGTAATCGCAATAACCTATAGCCCAAAACAAACTGCGAATATGACCGATTCGAACGAGTCTGGCGCCCCGATGGATCCCATGGAAGGCTCATCCACGGTCTCTGAGGTGAGAGCATTTTTTGAGCAAGTCAGTGGAGAGGTGGGGAAGGTATTTGTTGGTCAGGAAGAGTTGGTAACCACGGCTTTGGTCGCTTTGGTTTCTGGCGGCCACGTCTTGATCGAGGGGGTCCCGGGTCTGGGCAAGACTTTGTTCGTCAAAACACTTGGTAGGGTGATCGGATGTCAATTCGGTCGGATCCAGTTTACGGCCGACTTGATGCCTTCGGACGTGACGGGTGCACCGATTTTCGATATGAAGACGCAGGATTTTCGATTTCGGCCTGGTCCCGTTTTCACGCAGTTGTTGTTGGCCGATGAGATCAATCGATCGCCGGCAAAGACCCATGCGGCGCTTCTTGAGATCATGCAGGAGTCTCGGGTAACGATCGACGGCGTGACCCATTCGGTTCCTCTCCCTTTTTTGGTTTTCGCCACGCAGAATCCCCTCGAAAGCGAGGGGACTTATTCGCTTCCTGAGGCCCAGCTGGATCGGTTCATGTTCAAGGCGACGGTGGGCTATCCGAGCGAGGAAGAGGAAACGCGGGTTTTGGAGATGCATTCTCGCAAGGTGGACATGGATCGTTATCTAGCGACTGAGATCCGCAATGTCACAAGTGCCGAGGCCATTTACGGTCTGATCCAAAAGGTTTCCGAGATTCGTATCGAGCCTAAGTTGCTTCAGTACATCAACAAGATCGTTCGTACGACGAGGGCTTGGCCTACGTTTCACCTGGGTGCGTCCCCTCGTGCTGGGTTGTCTTTGGTCCAGGGAGCAAGGGCATTGGCTGCGTTTCGAGGTCGAAACTATGCCGTCCCAGACGATGTTTCTGAGATCGTCTTACCAGCCCTTCGGCATCGCGTTGTATTGGGTGCCGAAGCGGAAGTAGATGGCACCAGCATCGATCAAGAGTTGCGGACACTGCTCAAGAGTGTCGAAGTCCCGAGGATGTAGTAGCCCTATGGAGCCTCAGGCACCTCTATATGATCTTGTTGG
>CAILTZ010000566.1 GCA_903837255.1 uncultured Pirellula sp.
CAGCGCCGTCGCGCTTGATAGCTCATGAGCGACGACCAAGAGTGCTACCGGCCAGGCGCTATTGTCAGACGCTGGTGGGTAGAGCCTGCGAAACTCGGGCTCAGGCGGCAAGAGGATACCTGTTCCATCGAGTGTAAAAACCCTCTGGTTTTCAAACGT
Source organism: uncultured Pirellula sp. (assembly GCA_903837255.1). GTDB lineage: Bacteria > Planctomycetota > Planctomycetia > Pirellulales > Pirellulaceae > JBKCUI01. The sequence continues at coordinate 160 of CAILTZ010000566.1, forward strand.
TGCAGGTGAGGATTCAATCAAGGAATTGCTAACGCTTTGGGCAAGCCACTTAGCCGCCTGCACATTCAATCGGCTGCGAGCCTTGCTGTAGGCCCCTGTGCTATTTGAGAGCCTATTCCCCGAAACTCGCTTGTTGTTGGCAGGCAACAAGGATGGTTTGTGTTCGAGCAACAACTTCACCGCACTTTCCATCGTTGTATCGCAGCTCATCCGTTGACATACCAGCGTCCAAAGAACCACGCTGGCTTTGTAAACAGTATTCTCGCGTGAAAGCGATATCGAGTCATCCCCCTCCAAATCGACCAATTCGTCTAGCAATCGGAGTACTCGATTGCAATCATTGACCCGGGGTGCGATTGACTTGGTTTGTGAATCCTTCATGTGAGCTTCCTTATCGCGATAACGCCATTCAGGCAGAATTTAAGAGCTCAAGATTCGTTGCGCAAATATCGTGCCAAGCTGATCGTGTTTCTCGAAATTTCACTAAAGTCAGTGCCATTAGGTTACCACCACCGGTAGAGGTTGTGTCAGCCCTCCGGGCTTGATGAATGCCAATCTGTGTGGATCGATCTGTCTGTATTGTATTAGTGGCCATATGTGGCCATTACAGCCAAGCAGCCTTACGCGCGGTCGGCCCCCTCAGCCCCCCCGCCCCTTACTCCCCCGGCCAAAGCCCCGGTGGAGAAGGGGGGCCAAGCGGTTGGATGGAGCGGACGTGAGGTGTGAGGTGTGAGGTGTGAGGGGAGCAGCCGGATCTTTTGCAAAATCCACTACAGAGCATTTGCAAGCCCCACGGCCCCAAAAAACGGAATAGGCCGCTGTACGCTTACCGAAAAAGTACTTGGTGAATTTTGTGGAGAATTTTCTTGCAATGCAGAAACCAATCCGCTACAACCAAAACATACGAATTTCGTTGCTCCACGTCCAAGCAGCCCGAAGGCGTTCATCTTTTGTGCAAAACGACAACAGCTATCGATGGCTCGATCGCGATTTCTTCTGTACAACTCGTCCCCGATTCTAGAACGAGCGTCGACTTCGGAGACTGTTCTTTTTCCCATTTGAACGGCCTCAGTATATCAGGTCGTAAATTGGCGCAGGTCTATCGCGGAGGACTTGTGTAATGAAGCTGATTATTCAGATTCCCTGTTACAACGAAGCGGCGACGCTGCCTGCCGTTTTCCGCGAATTGCCTCGTGAAATAGCGGGAATTGATGAGATTGAGATTCTCGTGGTTGATGACGGCAGTCAGGATGGAACAGCGGAAGTAGCGCAACGGTTAGGCGTCGACCATGTTATTCGTCACCGAACCAATCGCGGGTTGGCCGCTGCCTTTGCATCAGGATTACGAGCATCGATCGATCGCGACGCGTCGATCGTCGTAAATACAGACGGCGACAATCAGTACCCAGGTCTGTTAATCGAACGACTGATAAAGCCGATTCTGGACGGTTCTGCCGATCTGGTAATTGGCGACAGACACCCCGAGTTGGATAAGCGAAACTCCTGGACAAAACGATGGCTTTATCAGATTGGTCGATGGTTTGTTAGTTGGATTGTCTCGAAACCCATTCCTGACCCTGTTAGTGGCTTCCGTGCCTATTCGGCCGAGTGTGCTCGGCACATGCACATCGTGACTCACTACAGCTACACAATTGAGTCACTTGTTCAGTGCATCGAAAAAGGTTTTGCGGTAGAGTTTGTTCCGATTGAAACCAATCCTCCGACGAGAGAATCACGACTGTACCGAACCAAGGCGAGCTTTGTTTTTCGGTCTGGACTCACACTCTTGCGGGTCTTCTTCATGTTTCACCCGTTGAAAACGCTGTCTTGGTTCAGTGCTATGTTGGCTGTCATTGGTTTGGTACCCATTGTTCGGTTTGTTGGGTTTTATTTGATGGGAATTGGCAACGGTCATTTGCAGTCGCTTGTGTTGGGAGCAGCATTATTGTTGTTATCGGTTTTGCTGCTCGTCTCGGGGCTCTTGGCAGATTTGATCTCGCAAAATCGTCGACTGATCGAGCGAATTCGGGTGTCTGAGCATAATCGCAGATCGAGTTGTGCAAGAAGCCGACGGCCATTGAGTGGGGCTCGTCCTCACGTTCATAAGCAGAGGTCTTTGGATTGACCATGGGATCGATGACACGAAAGACTCTTGTAATTCTGTTGCCGATACTGATCGGATGTGATGCCCTCTCCGGCCGACGTGATTCGCGCGGTACTTTCGAGACTACCGGTGCGACGAGTCAAGATTCTTTACAGGTTCTCGAGAGACCGTTGCATTTACCAGTGTCTCGCAAGGGTTTGTGCCGGGAATGGCTCAAAAGCGACTTTCCAAACCGCTTCAAGTCTGTCGCTTTGAAGAATCGCGAAGAATTGAGTTCATCCCTTTGCGTGCATATGGTTTCTGCGTTTGGTCCCGAAATATTCTATCGGAACAGCGATGGGATCGACGAACCGATTCTTGATTTTTTGCTGAATCAAGAGCGAGCTATCGAGGTCTTTGGGCATCCGACGTTGTTTGAATCAGCCTATGGCATTCGACCCTATGCACGGCAAGAAGCTCAGCGGGGATCGCAGGCACATCATGATCAACTGCTTTGTTGTTTGGCGCAAGCGCGGGTGAGCCCGGACTACTTGTGCAAGGTAAACGGTCGCGATCGCAGGGTTGCCGATTTGTTGGCAGATTCTGAGGCAGACTTTTATATCTCGAAGAAAGAACTGGCTTTTACGGCGATTGCCTATGCACATCTCCTGCCGCCGCGTTGCAGTTGGAAGAATAAATTCGACGAGGAAGTCAGTTTCTCCAGTGTCGTAGAGGAACTTTTGTCACGAGACATCGGAGACAGCCATTGCTTTGGCACGCACTTGTTCGAAGCAATGATTGTTATCTATCGGGTGGATCGCGAGCATTGCTCGATTCTTGAGAAGGCTAGTCAGAAGCGGCTTGAAGAACGGATCGGAGAGTTGGCCGCAACGGCGGTCCTTCGGCAAAAGACCGACGGAAGTTGGGGAAGTCGATGGTTCCAATCGGAACCGCATCAAGACGATAACAATGAGGGGCTTGCGTTTAGCCATCGCTCCAAGTTGTTAGTGACCGGCCATTTGATTCAGATGCTTGCCAAACTGCCGCCGAGCTTTGAGATTGAAGATTACGTCTTTGAAAGAGGACTACGGTGGCTGGATATGGCGACATCGGAATTGGGCGAGGAAGAAGTGACTAGTGAATTCTGCCCTTGCAGCCATGCGGCGTGGTGTTTGAGTCATTTTGGTACTTTTCAAGAGCCGAGCGATCGGGCTTCTGTGAAGGAGGGATCGCTATAGGTTCTGGAATGAAGTGATTGTGTTACTGTACGAGAGTTTTTCAAAGCAGATTCAACGGAAAGGAGGGAGATACTTGAGTTTGCGAGGGTGATTTACGGTCAAAACAATTTCGTTTCAAAATTGGAGATTAATGATGAAGAATTTGGCTTTGCGTTTTCTTGGTGTGGCCATGCTTGGAGCAGCGTCTGCGCTCGTATGTACTGGTGAGTCGCCCGTTGGCAAGTCCGTTGCCGATTCCGTGGCGATGAGCATTCGCGGGGGAGGTTGCAACAACACGTTTGAGACCGACAACGATAAACCTGTGTACTGCGGTGGGACCGGTTGCAACAAGCAGAAACCGAACAAGGAAATAAATGGTCAAGGAACCGCGGGGTCGCAAAGCGAGTCCTGTGCTGGCGCCGTTCCCGGTTTTGGTTGCCAGACGTTCAACAAGGCTGCAGAATGCGCAAGACCGACAACGGACGTATCGACTGGTTTTATTGAGGACTAGTTAGTCGCTGCTTTTTTGCATCGAACGAGGCGGACTACGCCTCGTTCGTATGTTTGTTTATTTCCTTTGCTTCTAATCAAAAGAGTCCCAAATGTGTGCGGACATGCGAACCGTGAAATCATTTGAGTTGTCGCTCGTGACATGGCTCTTGGTCATTGGCTCTTCAAGCATCTTGGCTTCGGATGAGTCGGTCGAGATGCGTCGATACCGATGCGGATACAACGCTGTCTACATTTTGCTCCGTATTTCAGGGATTTCATGTGACTATGACGATCTCAAAATTGATCGCAATTCAGGGAAAGAAGGAAACTCTGTCAAAGAGTTGGTCGACGAATTAACACGATGTGGTTTGCCATCGCGTGCACTTCAATGTGAACATCCCACCGAGATTAGGATGCTTTCACCGCCCTTCATTATCTACACCAATCCTGATCGCTCTGGAAAGACGATTGGGCATTTTCTTGTTGTCACAAGAGTTGATACGGAGACGATTAACTTGATCGATGGCACTACAGGCGAACACAAGCAATATGCAATCGATCGGCTTGGAAACATCTGGGATGGGTGGGCCATCACACCTGCGACTAACCAGACTAAGCTACGTTGGATCATTGGTGCCGTGTTAGCAACATTGGGATTAATCACCGTCGCAGGGCCTTCAGTATGGAGAAGGAAAATAAATGTCCGGTAAATTACCATGGAACGTGACGATTTGCCTTCTCATCTGTTTTGGAAGTCAAGCTCATGCGAGGGAGATTTTCGAACTTCGTCGAGCAAAGCATCAAGATCCCGTCAATGTCCTCTACCTGTTTGCCAGACACCAAGGAATCGAGACCGACACAGACGGTTTCCGAAAGGCCATGAAAGACGTGTTAGCGTCGCGTGATCTCTTTACCATGTTGTCAGCAAGCAAGGGAATCGGTTGCAAATCACGTCTTACAAAACTTACTATCGCCGACTTGGCTTCGATCTCGTTTCCCGCCTGCATTCTACTCGTGGGCGAAGGAACGTCTGAGGGTAAGTGGCACTTGTTGTCGTATGTCGCATCGGATCACGTTGCAATTGTACATGGCGAGACTATGGTCGTGGAACAAATTCCTATTTCTGATTTTCGTTCAAAATGGAATGGGTACGCTATCGTACCTGTCGACGTGCCGTCCATGATAGCGATGGCTCTGAGAATCCTCTCGCTTGTTGTTTCATCGGTAATATTCATCCAACTTTTTCATGAGGGCTTTGCCAAATGCATAAGAAAGTTTTTTCGATGTGTTTGTGTTTCGCGATTGCTGCGTACTTTGGCGAAGACGCTGTAGTATGTTTTCGTGCACAGGCACAGTACGGTCATCTCCCTGCCCCAGCGATTGAGGCGTTGCAGCGATACTCCAAGCTGGATGCCGCAACATGGTCGTGGAAGGGAAGCCTGTCCTATTCGTCAGGTGGGAAACGAGCCAAGTACATAATGCAGGGTTCGTATGTTCGCGTGGGAAACAAGTTCACTTGGTCCGAATCTATATCCGACGGGAAGACTCCCAAGTCGTCGGACCGACTCGTCAAGTTTGATGGGCGGACGCTCGCGCAATCCAACTACGACGTTCAGATGAATTGGTATGACATAGAAAAGCTGAGCAATTCGCAGCCCCAGTACTTTAATTTCCAAGTCCCATATTTCGACGCCGTCGGTATCCACTACCCAAAAAAGAATGGGGATCTGGCGAAGGGCCCATTCAAGTCCAAAATTCTGCATGCATTGGAGAACGGAGCCAATCTGGTTCGTTGTGTCGAAGAACGCGTGGGAGACAAGCGGATCTTGGTGGTTGAATTGGAGTCTGCACACGAAGCAATGTATACGGACAAAACAAACCTCCCCGACAGGGATCGTTGGTTGTTCCACCTCTCCATAGACGAGGATTACGCCGTAATCAAACATGAACGAAGAACGCCGACAGGAAAGCTGTGGCTGGAATCCTCAGTCTCAAGCATCTCTCGATTGTCCTCGGATCTACCATTGATCGGGCAGAACGCGACTATGAAGATTTTCATCAATCTCAAGGAAACGGATTTTCAGATTGCAACAGAATCCAATGAAGTCGTTGCGATTGCCGCGACGAACCCGCGGTTACTGGCAACCTCTGATGACGATTTCGTACTAAAAAAAGAATCAGCCAGGGCTGGTGCTGAGTTGATCGATGCTGTGACGCCAGAGTTGCAAAATGCAAATGGAACGGTTAGCGTCTTTGCAATGCCCGCGTCAGCAGATGATCTCGACAAGGCCATCGCTGCTGCTTCCGTTAAGCGATCCCTTATGCCACGTGTGGCTTGGTTCCTGGGACTGACCCTTTTGATCGGAGGTGGCGTCGCTTTGTATCTTCGATTTAAAAAGTCCCACTAAGGAGGTCACAATGAGAGTCGTTTTGATTTTCCTTTTTGTTTTGTTGTCTATAAACGCAGCCGTTGGCCGTACGTCAGACTTGCGCCAACAGCTTCTCGAATGCGCCGACAAGGTAGGCGCTTGGCAAATTGAATACGACGTTGTGTCGCCCGGGATGAAACCGGGCGACAAAGTCATTCACCGAAACGTGGCTCTTCGATTTCCGGACAAACTTTTTCACTGGGCCGGAAATGTTCCATATCAATCAGGGCAGTCTTGGACAGATGATGTTTTTCAGCAGCGCACGGTGGTCACAGGAGAACAATATTATTGGGATTTTCCAAGGCGGAGAGCCTCCACAACGCGAAGTTGTGATAGGTCGACTTTATTTCCGGGAACGCTCAAACGAGAGCTACTTTGGGAGGTGCTGATTTGGTGGCCGTTTACAACCGACAGCAATCATCAGCTTTCCTCAGAGAGTTCCACTGTTGAGGACGTACTTCGTGACGATAGTTACCATTTCGTGGAGTCCCAAGAAATCGTTGATGGACAGTTGTGTTACGTATTGAGACGCGAGAACGTTGCTACACTTTGGTTCGATTGCGAGACCCCGAGCATTATGCGAAGACGAGAGTGGTACGATTTACCTGGCTTTTCCGTTTGGCGCGCAGAAATGAGCGACCATTATGAAGTTGAGACAGGGATATTTTGCCCACGTAAAATCACTTGGACCGGAATGCGAAGAAACGAAACCGAGGGGAAGGAAAGCCCAGTTATTGAGTTCGCTGCACTAATTGTTTCTGCCAAGTTTAATGAATCAGTCCCAGAGAACCTGTTTGACTTTCCGGAACCTTTACCAGGACACGTGGAGTCTACGGATGATGGCTACAAACAGATTCGCCCTGGTGCGAACGAATATGCAGACAGCATTCTTGGTTGGGTTAAGACAGTAGCTCCGCCAAATCGGCAAACAGGATTATCACGTTGGGAGCTGGCATTTCACACAGGACTCTATTGTCTCGCGGCAGTACTTTCCGTCCGAGTTGGTGCTCGCTGGTGGAAATCTCGAAATGGCGTGGTTGGTGACGTAAAGCTTCAAAACACATAAAGTGACGTATGATTAGCACTAATCCGGATTTTCACACTGGCAGAGGCGCGTATACTCTGGTCGAATTACTGGTGGTGATCGCGATCATCGGCGCTTTAGTCGGGTTGTTATTACCCGCCGTCCAAGCGGCGCGCTCGGCAGCGAGGCGAACCCAATGTACAAACCACTCCAAGCAGATCGGTTTGGCTTGTTTGAATTTCGAGAGCGCTCACAAAGTCTTGCCTCCTTGGGTTCAAGTCGGGTCAGGCAAAATGGTCACTGGACATTTTCTTCTGCTTCCGCATCTCGAACAAGATTCCTTATTTCAAACTGGAAACGGTCAATCCTACCAAGTGCGCACGCAAGGCGTGTCAGCCTTTGTTTGCCCTGATGATGTTTCGCTTAGTAACGGCAAGTTTCACGGTATTGCACTGACGATTAGACCAGGAAGAGGATCATCGAACGGCAATGCGTTTGGTGGAACTAGCTACGCATTGAATGCAAGTATCGCCAGTGTCAGTTTTTCCAAGGGACACCCCATCAAGGCAGATGGCTATTTAGCAAAGATCCGCGACGGGCTCAGTCAGACACTACTCCTTGGAGAACGGATGGCATTTGCCTACGGTGAGTACTATCCCTCTTCTTCTCTTAATCTCGGAAGTGAGTCATTCACTTGGAATATTTGGACACGAGCTGGTAAGAATTCGTCCAATCCTTGGGATGACGGTTCGCCATCTGCCACGGACTTCCCCAATCCGTCTGGCTTGCCGATCGATCGTCAGACGGAAGGATACGCATGGTGGGATAGTCCCGTATTCGATGCTCCCTATCGAGATCGGAATAATGCCGACCGGGGACCAGGACCACGAAGCGATCCCGGTTTCCGAGATGGTTGGAACGGCGTGAGGAATCCTGGAGGCATCCAGTTAAGTCCGCGTGTCGGTTCGACTGATTACCGTCGGCTTCAGGCTCTTCACCAGACCATCATGATCGGTACCTTGGCCGATGGATCGGTACAGCAGATTTCAGGGTCCATCGACGCGATTGTGTTTCAACGCATTTGCGATCCTATCGACGGCCACTCCGTTTCTTTTGAGTAGGTAGCCTTGAAAGATTCCAACAAACTAAACGCATCGAACGCAGGGGCAACAAGTATTCCAACGACTCGGCTTGCGCGTTGGATAGTCGCGTGCACTCTCGCAATCCATGTCGGGATGTTGGGGTTCAGTGCTTATGTTCATTCACCCATGACCGATGAGATCGCTCATTTTGCGGCTGGCCTCGGTCATTGGAGATACGGCGACTTTGAACTGTACAATGTGAATCCTCCCTTGCCTCGTCTCGTTGGAACACTTCCCGTCTACCTGGCGTTGTCCTGGGATGAAAAGATGGACAAGTCTTATGACGTGGTGGGGACCACTCATGATTCCAATGGTCTATTGGTCCCACAGCGCAAGGAATTCACGATTGGAGGATGGCTGCTAAAACAAATCGGGGCGCCGTTCTTTACGTGGATGACAGTCGCACGATGCGCGTCCATCCCATTCTCTTGCTTGGGGGCCTGGGTTTGCTTTGCATGGGCAACCGAGCTCTATGGCCAAAGAGCGGGATTCGCGGCATTGATTCTATGGTGTACCTCACCGTTTGTGCTTGCATTTGGCGGCGGGCTGACTCCAGATGTCCCGAGCGGAGCTTGTGGAGCGTTGGCAATGTATC
>CAILTZ010000567.1 GCA_903837255.1 uncultured Pirellula sp.
ACTTGTTCTAAAAACGGATCCCAAGTTCGGCGTACTCCCGAGTTTGCTCAAGGAACTCGACGTTGCTGTGGAGTCTCAGGTGTTGGTCTTTTCCAAGACCAGTATGCAGATTCACAAGATCTCGCCGACGAATCCACGCGCCCTTTTTTTCAATGATTCGGTCTATGTCGGCTATGTTCCAGGTAGCTCGATCCTGGAGCTTGCAGCCAACGAACCAACGTTGGGAGCAATCTTTTACACCCTGGAGATCGACCCTGAGCGACGAGGTGCGCGGCACAAGTCGCTTTTCCGAAATCTTTGCCGAAAAAGGTCCTCGCGATTCGCAAGACCGATCGCTTCGCCAACTGGATCTACAAACCCGATTGTTTCGCTATCGACTCTCCTACTTGATCTACACGCCGGAATTCCAAGCCCTCCCCAAAGAGGTCCTCGAGCCGGTCAAAGGCAAATTGCGAGAAGCTCTGGCGACTCCCGAGTACCGAGCCGAGGGTGAGATCCTCCAGGACACCTTGCCCGGTTGGCTCAGCTCAAACTAGCGCTGTTTACACGGTGCTGTTTACTCTGGGAGTGGACGGCCCTTGGTCTCTGGTAGGAACAGCAATGCGACGAGGCCGATCAAGAAAAACAGGCTCATGTAAGTGCATGCGTCGCGGAAGGCTTGCAGCTTGACCTCGGGCATCGCGTCTGCAGGGGCGAGTCTTTTTTGCAGTTCACCCAGAGTGATCGGACCGGTTGCTGCGATGTAACGCCCTACGTTGTAACAGAAACTCGTTCCGGTACTTCGAAGCCGCGTTGGAAACAGTTCGGGCAAGTAGACTGCAAAGCCAGCGAAGAGTGCCAGTTGACAAAAACCCATCACACCGCTGAGCCAGATCGTTGAGAATCCATTAAAGGTTCGGAAGAACAGGATCGTAGCCCCCATGGCGGCAAAGAATCCGATGACGAAGGCTTTCTTGCGGCCGATCTTTTGGCAAAGGTAGGTGAAGGTCAGCATACCGAAGAAGGCGCCGGTGTTTTGAATGATGCCGTTGATCCCTCGGAACGTCGATTGCTGGGCCTTGATCTCACCGGCTGTAACATCGGGATTCTCTTGTTTCATTTGCAATTCAATCACACCATTGATGAGTTCCGGGGCAAAGAACCCGATCCCCCAGACTCCGACAACGCCTGCGATGCACAGCAGCAGACCACCGATTGCAGAAGTTCTCCATCGGGGATCCCCGAGAAGGGCCGTATAGGAGCCGAATTCCACACCGCTTACCAGGCCCTCCTCGCGGGCCTTGACCCACTTCTCGGGCTCTTTGAGCCGCAGTTGAATGAACACGCACAAGAATGCCGGCAGGGCACCGAAAAGAAACATGATCTTCCAGCCGTGGCTCGGGTTGATCGTACCGGCAGCACCGAGCCTCCCGATGACGATGCTCATGATCCCCGCCGTGATATTGCCGAATGCCGAGAGGGCTTGGAGCAGCCCGAGTGCGGGCGTTCTGGAACGTTCCGGAAGGCTGTCGGCTACCAGGGCGACGGCCAAGCCGAACACACCACCGACACCCATGCCGGTGATGAAACGATAAATGAAGAAATCAACCCAACCGGTAGAAAAAGCGCTCAGACCGGTGCACAGTGAATACATCAATACGGTGGTCGCTAGGGTCTTGGCACGCCCGATTCGATCCCCGACGGCCCCGAAGATCAATCCGCCGGTCGCCCATCCGATCATGAAGATCGACGTCGAATAGCCAGCGTACTGATTGACGACCGAACCATCGGTGCCGTTGGGTAAGAGCGATCTGAGCGCTTCGCCACGCGCAAGGATAAAGACCTGCTGGTCCAAGCAGTCAAAGACCCAAGCCATCGAGGCCATGGCAAAGACGAACCAGTGGTAGGCGGTTAAACCTTTCCACCACGATTGGTTCTCGGTGGTCTCGGGGACGCTATCGGCAGGAGCGTAAGGATTTTGGTGGGAAATGGGTACACCTAGTGAATGCTGGAGGTGAAATGTTCCATGGGGTTCCGGGACCTAGGAGTATACCTAAAAATATAGGCCAATTCTCGAAGGTCTCTTTAGAACAAATAAAAATCAGCTATTCGCAAGGGATTGCACAGCAACGTATGATGATCGAACCAGCGATCTGGCCGATCAACCCGTTTCCTAGGGAATTCCCGACCTATACGATGCAAGAGCATTGATGCAAGAGCTTAACGACGACCAAATCGACACGCAGCACTGGGATGCCATCGAGAGCTTGCGACAGATCGAATCCGATGCCCTTTGGGATCATGTTGCTGCATTGCGGAGAGCGAGTACCCCCAGCGTTCTAAACCGCGCTTTGGCTTGGTGCAAAGATCCCGATCCTTTTCGCCGATCGATCGGCGTGTCGATCCTGGCGCAATTCGGTCCGGATGGCAAAGACTATCCCCATGAATCCAAAGCAATGATCTGCTCGATGATCGAAACTGAACAGGATCATGAAGTGATCACATCGTTGATCTGCGCGGTAAATTTTCGAGAGGTGCACGAGGCTCTCGAATGGTTGATCTCACTGGCCGACCATCCTTCGGAGGATATCCGTTGGACAGTGGCATGGGCCCTGCCGATCCCGAATGGACAGGATCTCAAGGCAGACCCAGCAACCCTAGAGACATTGATGAAACTCTCGGTCGATTCGGAGCCCCAGGTTCGCGATTGGGCCACGTTCTCCTTGGCCGGTAGCGACGATGATTCACCCGAGATACGCAAGACTTTATTGGCACGACTGAGCGATACCGATTTTTGCACGCGAAGCGAAGCGGCGATCGGATTGGCGAAACGAAAGGAACCCGGCGGGATCAAGCCCCTGGCCGACTGTTTAATGTCCGATCAGGTCGGAGAGTTGTACGTACAGGCCGCCGAGATGTACGCCGATAAGAGGTTAGGGCCCGCTCTGCTATCGCTCAAGAAATGGTGGGATGTCGATCCCGAGCTTTTGGATCGAGCCATCGCCGCCTGTTCGTAAACCCTTTGCTGGTGTCGCGCCGAAGGATTGGATTACAACCCGATGCACTCTAGAATATTCGGCTTGATGCGTTCGTTTGTGACCGATAAGGTTAATCCATGAAGCTGCCCAAAGCCCATTTTGTCTCCGACCTTCATCTGTTCTCCCGACGTAGCTCTGGGCCCCAAGTGCAGTCGGACATCGAAGCGGCCGTCGCCCAATCCCAAACCTTTGTTCTCGGTGGCGATATCTTCGACTTCCGCTGGAGCGGCCTGGACTCCCACGAGAAAACCGTCGAACAGAGCGTCCATTGGCTCAAAGGGCTCCTGTCGGTCAACCCTGACTGCCACTTCCACTACATCCTGGGCAACCACGACGCTCTGCCGGCCTTCACCGAACAGCTCCACCAATTGGCATTGGCCAACCCCCAGTTCCAATGGCACAAACACTACTTGCGATTAAACCGCAGCGTCTTTCTCCACGGCGATATCATCGATGCGAGGATTCCTTACGAAGCCGATTTCCATGAGCTGCTCGATGCTCGCCGTATCGCCCACGAACACCGCCCACGCCCGCACCC
>CAILTZ010000568.1 GCA_903837255.1 uncultured Pirellula sp.
AGAGCATTTGCCCCGCCATTTGGTCGAACGCAAAATGCGTAGGGACATCAAGGCAGCCGCCGAAGAACCGGTGGTCATGCCTGTGCGAGACACGCCCAAGAGCCTCAAGGAACTCGAAGTTCTTGCGGTCCAGGAAGCCGTCCTCCGCCATCATGGGAACAAAGTCGCAGCGGCCGAAGAGCTTCAAATCAGCATCAAAACGCTCTACAACAAACTCAATTCCGCCGAAGGCGCCTCAAAGAAAGCGGCTTAGCCGTGACGCTGCCACTCTCTGTGTTTACTCGATTTACGCGACAATAACCGCGTCTATTGTCCGACGCAGTAGAGCCGTTGGCTGGACCTGATGTAGAGCCGACCGTCGGAGATCGCCGGCGAGGCGCTAAAGTCCTCGGGCTGGTCCGTCAGGCGATTGACGGCCAACGACTCGAATTTGTCAGATGCCTTGATGACGTGAATGTCCCCCGACCGGGTCACGAAATAGATCTTCCCGTCACCAGCAACCGGCGAGGAATAGTCTTGGCCACCCATGCCGCCACCACCCCCGCGACGACCACCGCCACCACCCTGACCCTGACCTCGGGCTCCCGCCCCTGCCTGAGCAGCCCCTGCCTGAGCAGCCGGTGCGGAACCGGCCTGGGGCAATCGAGCTTCAAAGAGCTCCTGTCCAGTCTTCGCGTCAACGCACTTAGCAATCCGTCCGCCAAAGTAAAAGAGCTTGCCATCGACCAAGACCGGAGTTCCGATCCGATTTCGCAGCGGCTTTTCCCATACCAAATTCGATTTGGTGACATCCCCACTCCCCCCGGTACGCATTGCATAACCGCCTCCGTTGCGGCCCTCGACCGAATAAACAACGCCTTGGTCGGCAATCACGCTCGAGCAGTAGGAGTCTGAATCGGCGACGCTAACATACCATCGGAACTTGCCGGACTCCGGCGCGAACGACCAGACTTCATAAGGCACACCGACCACAAGCTCTTTTTCACCTTGCGGATTCTCTACGACGATCGGCGTACCCCATGTCCCTGCGAAACCTTCGGCATCTTTCTTCCAAACCACTTCGCCGGTCTTTTTGTTCAACCCATAGAGTGTTTGGCTCTCGGCAGACGCAAGAACGATCACGAGGTCTCCGACGACGATCGGACTACACGAGGACCCCCAACGCCGTGGGTCAAGTCCATCGCCGACCATGGCTTGCCAAAGCGGTTTCCCGTCTAGCGAATAAGCGTGCACGCCGGACTTTCCGAAAAACGCATAGACCGATTCGCCATCGCTCACCGGAGTGTGGCTTGCATACCCATGCTCTGCGAACATTCCGCCGTATTGGTCTTCGGGCAATCGAGCCGCAACGGTCTGCTCCCAAAGCTTCTGTCCGTCGCTTTTGCTGAAACAAATCAGATGCCGCTTGAGCGCCGCCTGGTCGCCTTCCCCTTCGCTCGTCCCGTACCCGCTCCAGCAAGTCACCAGGACCTTGTCGCCGACCACAATCGGACAGGAGTGACCTGGGCCCGGCAGATCCACCTTCCACTGAAGGTTTTTCGTGTCGCTGAACTCTACTGGCAAGGCTTTGGACGATTGCACGACGCCGCTCCCGTTATCCCCCCGAAACCGCATCCAGTCTTCGCCTCTGGCAACTGGTGATCCGGAAAATAGAGATGCAAAAAACAAAGAACCCGCCAAAATGCCGCACTCGACGGTATTCGAAGCGTACCGACTGGTCGAGCGAACTATGAAGTCACGAGTAAAAAACATGCTAATAGCCTCAAATAAAAGGAGTTAAACTTCCGATCGGTCTTTACTTTGCCCCCAAGCAGTACAGGAACTCTTGCCGCTTGCCGTCGACTTGCTCGGTGCACCGATAGTAGATTCGGCTATCGCAGATCACCGGCGTCGATAGGCTCTCTTCACCGAGCTGGTTCTTGGCAACCAGCTCGAACCCCTCGGGCTTGGCCCGGTACACGAAACACTCGCCTGCTTCGTTCCAAGCGTAGATGTTGCCAGCAACGAGCACCGGGGATGCAGAGACGCTGCCCCCTAGTCGGTTTCGCCAAAGCTCTTTGCCGCTTGCGGCATCCCACGCCACCGCGATGCCTGCATCGAGAACTCCGTAAAGCGTCCCCTGACGAATCAAAAGCGATGGAACGTACACGCGAGAGTCGTTCTCCCAAGCTAGTTTTCCAGAGCCATCGGCTAGCACCGCCGACATGTGATTGCGAGGATAACCTCCGCTGGTGTAGACATGCTTGCCGTCGCTGAGTGTCGAGGTCACGCATTCGGTCGTCGCGCCGGGGACTTCCCAGTTGAGCTCTCCGGAGAGCGGATTGAGGCTGGTCACCAAATCGCATCCGGTCATGATCAACTGGTCTTTGCCAAAGAGGTTCAAAATCACCGGCGATGGATAATTCGGTACCTTAGGTCGCTCCCGTCGCCAAATGATTTTTCCGCTGGTGCGGTCCAAGCCAGCGATGGCTCCGCCAGCCTTGGTATCGGCGGCGATGATCACCAGGGACTGATAGAGGGCTGGCGATGCACCATAGCCTTGATGCTCGACGTAGTCGGTGATCTTGGTCTGCCAGAGAATCTGGCCATCGAGGCCCAGGGCGCTTGCCATCAATCGTCCGTCGTTGGGAAAGCCGACGTAGATGCTCTGGCCGTCGCAAGCCGGAGTGCACGAGGCAGCCGTCGACTTTTCATTCTTTCGCATCCCACCCGTTTCGTGAACGATCTTGGACCAAACAACCCGACCGGTCTTGCGGTCCAAGCAGATCACCGACTGCGATCCACTGGCCTCATCGGCCGTGGCCAGATAGACCTTGTCTGCAACCAAGCACATCGAGCCATAACCGCGCCCGGCGATAGGCGTTTTCCAAACAATATTGGTCTCGCGGTCCCATTGGATCGGCGGAGCCTGATCGCTAGCGGCCGTGCCGTTGCGGCTGGGTCCTCGCCACCAAGGCCAATCGGTGGCAGGCACGCTCAAACCATCGTTGATCTTGTCGGACTCTTGGGCTTGCACCAACCCGCAGCCGAGTAAAAAAAAAGCTCCGAGAGCCCATGCACAGGGCTCTCGGAGAAAAAAGGTTTTTTGAACCATCTGGTTTCCTTTGCTAGTCTCGATCAGCCATCACGATCCGACACCATAGCATACTGCATGGCGTAGTAGACGAGGTTCATGACCGAACTAAAAGTTCCGGCGACATAGGTCATCGCTGCGGCCGTCAGGACCGAAGAGACGTAGGGCAGTTCGCTGCTAGAGACGATCCCGGTGGCCAGCAACTGGTCCTTGGCCCGCGAGCTCGCATTGAATTCCACGGGCAGGTTCACCAGTTGGAAAACAACGACGGCAGAAAAGCCGATCACACCCAGGAGCAGAGCCCAGCTAGCGAATTTGAACATGCCAGCGACCATCAGGAAAAACCCGATGCTCACGATGATCGACGCAAGCGATCCGCCGAAGTTGGCGACCGGGACCGCAAGGTTGCGGACCACCAGCGGAGCGTATCCACGGGCATCCTGCAACGCATGGCCAACCTCGTGGGCCGCGATCCCCACGGCCGACATCGAGTGGCCATGGTAGACGTCCTCGCTGAGCCGGACCACTTTGGCGCTAGGGTCGTAGTGGTCCGACATCACGCCATGGGAGGCCTCGATCGGTACATCGTAAAGGCCGTTGGCATCCAAAATCCGGCGTGCTGCGTCGTGTCCATTCATCCTGGCTGGGACCTGGCTCATCTTGCGATAAGCCGACTGAACCCAGTATTGGGCTAGCATACCGAGCAATAGTGCCGGGCCGATCAAAATCAGGTACGTCAACATCGAACTGGCGTTGTAGAACATCTGGCTCTTCTCTCTATTTTCTTGTCGAAAAAAGGGACTCTGAAACTGCGGAAAAATCCGCAGACTGCCAAATCGGACCCCACAGGTAGCGTCCAATGGCAGACAATGCACACATCACGTGATAGTTCACGCAAGTACCATACCAAAAACCTGTAGATTCCAGGTAAGTTTAACTCGCAGAACGAATTGGTTTTATGCATCGGTTTTATCGTTACGCAAGTTTGGCAACAAGCGTTTTGATCGGAAGGGTTTTCGTCGGGAAAAAAACCGTTTCTGACATTTTTCGTCCAAAACTCCTAGCGATTTTCGCCTGCTGGGCCTGCACCATCGGCGCGAACATCACTGCGGCACTGGCCCAGCCCCCCGTTGGATCTAACGAAAACTTATCTGACAAATTCGCCGAAGCACTCGAGGAACTCCGCCGCAAATACAACCTCCCGGGGCTTCTAGCCGGCCAATTCGACACCCAAAACCTCAGGCACATCCAAGCCGTCGGATTCCGCCGCTCAGGCTCTAAAGACCCACTGCTGGTCTCTCATCCGATGCACCTGGGGTCGTGTACCAAAAGCATGACTGCCACGCTCATTGCGATGGCCGTCGACGAAGGTCGCCTGGGTTGGCACACGACGCTCGGGGATGTTTTCCGTTCCGACGCAAAAGTGACCGGTTCGCCTTGGGCGAATGTTACGATCGAGCAAATGCTGCATCACACCAGCGGTGCGCCTGCCAATCCTCCTTGGACCCAATTCACCGACCCGCAAACCCCTATCCGCGATCACCGCCGAAACGCACTGCACTGGTGGATGGAGCAGCCGCGCAATCCCAAACCAAGCGGTTCGGACTCGCCGGAGTTTCTCTACTCGAATCTTGGGTACATGGCACTCGGAGCGGTGCTCGAGCAACTCCGGGATGAGCCTTGGGAGGATCAAATCCGCGAGCGACTCTTTGATCCGCTCGGGATGAAATCCGCTGGGTTTGGAATACCATCAAAGTCGCTCGGTGACAGAGTCCCATGGGGCCATATCCGCCCCGCAGGACTTCTCGTGGCGCTCGAGAACGACAACCCTCCGGCGCTCGGACCGGCCGGGACGGTCTATGCCAACATGGAGGATTGGGTCCGTTACTTGCAAGTCCACTTGCGAGACAAGCCCTCCGATACGCCTGTGCTGAAACTCAGCCAGGAATCCTTTGATGTGCTGCATCGAGCCAAAGCCCAGGAGTCCTATGCCGGTGGCTGGAACATCATTCGTAGGACCTGGTCAAAAGGCCCGATCTACACGCACAACGGGTCGAACACCTACTGGTACTGCGTGGTCTTTCTGGCACCCCACGAAGGACGTGGGATATTTGCCGCAAGCAACTTTGGGCTCGATGCGGCACGCCCCTGCGACGAAGCACTACAATGGATGCTCATGAATCTACCGTTTGAACCTTTGCCCAAAACCCCTTAAATCTAAATTGTCTTCCATGTACAAACGCTTGCGATCGATTTGTTTGTTTGCCTTGCTCGCTTTGCTTGACCCGACGCTCATCGATGCCCAAGAGACTTCGCCAAAGAATCTCATCCAGGCCGAGAACCTCCAAGCCGGCAGTCACGACTGGCAACTGACCCGCGTGAGAGTCGATGCGAGCAAATATCGCTCGCCGTGGATCGAAGGTTACTGCTCTCGTCAAAGTGTTCGCGCCGGGGAGTCGATCGACATCAAGGTCTCGACGCAACCGGCACGGCCTTTTCGATTGGAGATCTTTCGGACCGGATACTACAGCGGGGCAGGTGCAAGACTCATGGCGAGCATTGGACCGATCGAGGGCAAAACCCAGCCGACACCGACTCTGGGCGAAAAGAATCTCAACGAATGCCGCTGGGAAACCAGCCACACTTTGACGATCCCTGCCGACTGGGTTTCCGGCGTGTACCTCGGTCGTCTGACGACCATTGCTGCGTCGGACAAAGAGCCGTATTGGCAAAGCTACGTGATCTTTGTAGTCACCGATGATCGCCCCTGCGAGGTCCTCTTTCAATGTTCGGACAATACTTGGCAAGCCTACAATCAGTGGCCGAGCAAGTACTCCGTCTACACGCATCCCAAAGGGAACCAGGGTCCCTGGGCCGACGTCAGTTTCGATCGGCCATATGGGCGCGAGGCCCAGTTCGAGAGCGTCGTGAACGATCCGCTCACGCAAGGCTCTGGAGAGTATCTGCCGCTGGAGTTTCCGCTGGCTTACTGGTTAGAGCAACAGGGATATGACGTATCGTACTGTTGCAACAGCGACATGCTCACACCGGATCGCGGGCTCAAGGCCCGATCGATGATCAGCGTCGGACACGACGAGTATTGGGACATCCGACAGTTCCGTTCGGTCGAGAAGATGCGCGACCAAGGGGTGAGCTTGCTGTTCCTCTCGGGCAACAGCGTCTGCTGGGTCTCTCCGTTTCGAAACAGTTTCGATGGTCGACCCAATCGAATCCTGTTTCGCGGAGGGCCCTATGGAGCAAACAGGCCTATCACCGAGGCGCGAGCCAAGGACCACGGACCGTTCCCCGAACGAGGGCCAGACGAGGGTTATCTCATGGGCGCCAGGAACGTCGAACCGGTCAATGGCGGTGGCGATTGGATCTGCACGATGCCCGATCATTGGATCTTTGAGGCGACGGGCATGAAGAAAGGGGATTCAATCCCCGGATTGATCGGCTGGGAGTACCACGGGGATCCTGCCGACATACCGGGTTTGTCGGTCGTCGGATCCGGGACGGCTTGGGTCGGTGGCGAAACTCCACAGAGATGGACAGCGACCGTCTATGAAGGCCCCAAGGGGAACGTCGTGTTCAATGCATCGAGCATCTTTTGGGTCCAAGGCCTTTCGGATCCACCCGGACATACGCTCCCGTGGTCCCACTGGAGTCGTCCACATGGACCGGACCCTCGGGTCCAGCGCATCACCAAAAACGTGCTGGATCGCGCGCTCAAGCAACCCTGACAAAACGGTACTGTAAATCTAACTCACGGCCGATGACAGCCACACCGAACCAGCCAAAACTCGGGCGGGTCGTGATCCTGGCAGCATTGTTTTGCCTCTGCTATTACAACTATTGCTAATTTCGTGGTACACTCAAGGTGTGCTTCTTGCGCCCATGACCGGGCCGATTCTGGCCATAGGTGCTATAAGGTTTTCAACAACAACAATCAACTCGATTCCCAACCCTTGGGGTGTTTCGATCCATGAGTGATCCAAAGCCAAACGTGCCTGATGTTG
>CAILTZ010000569.1 GCA_903837255.1 uncultured Pirellula sp.
ATGCTGGCGGTGATGACGGCTCGGACGATCGATTCTCCTTTTTTGAGTGTGTAGGAACTGCTGAGTTGTTGGGTAGCAAGTCCCGTCCGGCCGATATCCTCGGGCTTTGCGTCGATATCGGTGACTAGATACTCGGTCTTGTACGTCACACCTTCTTGGGGATCGATATCGACCGATAGGGTTTTGGATTGAGGGTCCCAGCGCACGTCTTTGAGAGTGGTGCCGCTAGATGCATAAAAGTCACCGGCTTTCATGGCCCGAATGAGATGCTCGGGGGTAAGGAACTTCGAGCGCACCATAACCCATCCCCGGCCTGGACGGCTTCCTGCTTTGCCAAAGTATTCATGGCTATCGTCGGTACCGACCCCGTAGAGAATGCTGCCACCGAGTTTGTTGACACGCAGATGGTTGGCAAGGTCCCACATCCTTTCGACACCGGGATTCTTGGGATCTCCAAGATGGTTGACATCTGGGTGTCCGTTGTAGACTTCGAAGAAACGCTCGGACATCACCGCCGCGAGGTCTTCGAAGGTAATTCCATATTTGAAGTTCGGGTGGTTTAGGTGCGGGAGAATCTCTCGGCCTTTGGCCTTTTCGAGTTCCAGAACCGCGCGGAGATTGTTCTCCATGGCTTCTCGCACGGTCTTGCCCCCGAGGGGCTTGATCACTTCGTCGAGGTTCGTTGCGTTCATGTGAACCGGATGGCCTTGGGCGCTATCGGTGATCTCTTCGGCGGGGATCAGGATGAAGTGGTTGTTTCGTTCTAGCAAATAGCGGTATTCGTCCAGCGGCTTGAGGCGGACTTGGTATTTTTCAGTCCCCGGCTCGCCACGTGTTTCGACCCAGGACTTGCCGAATTTTTCTAGGTAGCGCTCCATGCCTTTGCCGTGGCTGCGCTGCTGAACTCTGTCGACATCCATCCACCTGGCACCCTCTTGGAGGACGTTGTGGTCGGAGATCGCAAGGAAGTGGTAACCGCGTTGCCTGTACCAATCGGAGATCACTTCAGGGAAATCGTTCCCGTCGCTCCAAAGCGAGTGGGTGTGGAGATTTCCCTTCCACCATTTAGGCTGGGGATCAGGGCTAGGCTGGGGATCAGGGCTAGTCCCATCAGGCTCGAGGGCTTGCTGCTGAGGGAAAAAGGCGAGGGAGTTCTCGACCAGCAGGTTGGTTGACAAGCAGACAAGGGACAGGATCGACAGGCAAAACAAACGGGATTTCGCAGGATCGTTTTTCATGGCGGCTCGGGAAAGGGGATGGTTGGAGATGCAGAAACTTCGGTTGGTTTTTTACTAGATTACACTTTCGAGCAATCGCTGTGTTCGGGCAGGATCTGCCTAGGCTCGCGTTGTTGGGAATCTTCACAGAATGTAGAATGCAGACCTAGAATTGTTTCGGGAGCCGCCGTTTTCGACGCCGGTTGTTATCCAAGTCCACATCGGTTGCCAACCATTGGCTCTTATCATGCGAATCGCAAGGGTTGTTTTTCGAGTCGCCCTGGTCAGCTTATTCTGCTGGCCTGCGACTGGAAGTCTGGCCATCGCGCAATCGACGCAGCCTCTCCAAACGGCTTCCGATGCTCCCACGAAGATTCAGATCCAAGATTGGGTCCGAGATTTGGAAGACGAGCGATTTGCTGTCCGCGAGGCGGCTCAGCAACAGCTTGGAAAGCATCTTTCTAGCATCCTGCCGACGGTTATCGAGATCGCTGAGTCTAGCGACAGCACGACAACCAGTGGTCTGTTGCAGTTTCTGGGCTTTGTCGGCCAAGATGCATTGAGCGACCAGGGCAAGTTGGCATTCGAGTGCTTGACTCGCATTGCCAGTGAGCGAACGACTCAGCGGGCGGCTCTCGCGCAAAAAATCATTCAAAGCGTGACGGTGCAGATGCGCGAGCGAGCTTTGGAACGTCTCCAGAGAGTGGGTGTCGTCTGCGCCGATCGGCACCTGTCGGTTCTTACCCAGCTCAGAGACGTCAAGAACGCTTTGGTCATCGATGAGCAATTCCAAGGCACCGACGATGATTTGGCTCTGTTGCCTTGGCTTTTTGATGTGCAGTTTGTCAAGCTCGAAGGTCCCATGGTCA
>CAILTZ010000570.1 GCA_903837255.1 uncultured Pirellula sp.
GAAGCCAGAAACCCAAAACTCGGCGTCCACCTAGGACTTCGACGCGACTGTGGCAGTACGCTCTCCCAAGTTGGAGAGTGCCAAGTGGTCGATGGCCTAGAACCGAGCGTGTACGTTTTCCAAGGAGACATCGCGAATTTCCCAAGTCCCGATGTCGAACCCAATAACGTCAACTACTTGGCTGGCATTCGTGAGATCGGCGTTCGTCATGAGTACACCGATGGACGCGAGACTCCAAGACTACTGATCCATCGCGTGGAGTTCGAAGGCCCATTCTATGAGGCATGGCCCCCAGAGTCCCATCGACGGATTCTCTCTGAGAGGCTTGAGGGCCAGACCGATCGGCAATATGCCAAACAAGTCATCGAGCAGTTTGCAACCCGCGCCTTCCGCAGACCGCTAACGGACATCGAGAGTCGTGAACTTCTCTCGGTTTTCGATTCGGAACTACAGGCAGGCAATCCGCTGCAATCGAGCATTCGCGAGACGCTATTGGTCGTTTTGACCTCTCCGCAGTTTCTGTACTTGACCGAGAAGAGCCTAGGACCCGAAGCTGAGCCTCTCGATGAGTGGGAGCTTGCATCCAAGCTCTCCTACTTTCTTTGGAATGCGCCTCCCGATTCGGGTTTGCTCTCGTTGGCAAACGAGAATAATCTGCGAGGGAACCTCGACACTCAGATAGACCGAATGCTCGGCGATCCACGATCACAAGCGTTCACCGACCGGTTTGTTTCGGAGTGGTTGAGCTTGGACAAATTCGATGTTGTCGAAACGGATGCCAAGCGGTATCCGCACTTAACCCGTGATGCGCGCAAGCAATTGCGCCGCGAGCCGATCGAGTACTTTCGACACATGCTTGCTAGGAATGCGCCTGCGATCGAATTGGTCGATTCGCAGTACATCGTTGCCAATGAAGTTGTCGCCAGTTACTACGGCCTTGCGGATCGAACCGAAAGCGGGTTTGCGTTTGTGCCTATCAAGCATGGCAGCTCGACACTCGGAGGGGTACTGACCCAAGCCGCACCGCTGGGCGGATTATCAGACGGCAGAGAAGCGAATCCAGTCAAGCGGGGGGCTTGGTTTGCTCGAAAGATCATCGCAGAGCCACCAGAGGATCCCCCGCCGAATGTGCCCAAGCTCGAGGACCTCACGCAGTTGTCATTGCGAGAGAAACTTCAGCGCCATCGAGACGTGCGCGGCTGTGCCCAGTGCCACGCTGGGATCGACCCTTGGGGGTTGCCTTTCGAGCAATTCGATGCTTCGGGGAGGAGTCGCCGCGACAGGGTCGATAGTGCGACAAGGCTATCGGATGGCACAGAACTGGCCGATTTCCAAGCCTTTCGTGCTTATTTGGTCCAAGACCGATCGGATCACGTCGCCTTTAGTTTGGCCAAACACCTCGCGATCTATGCATGCGGACGCGGACTGACTTACAATGAGACCCTCTGGATACGTGATCATTTAGGACAATTCAAGCAATCCGGTTATCCTGTAGCCGACATCGTCCGATGGATCATCCATAGCGATCTGTTTGACAAGAAATAACCGTTGGTTCGTTTCGATCCACTGACAACTAGCAATCCCTACCATGACATCATCGCTGAGATTGGATAGACGGGCCGTACTGCGAGGCTTTGCCGGGACTGCCTTGGCGCTGCCGGTACTCGAGGCGATGGGCAAAGAGGTCGTCGAGAGCACTCCGAGGCGTTTTTGTGCCATGTACACGGCCAATGGGATGTCGTTGCCCAAGCCTGAACATGGGATCGACGAGTGGAGTTGGTTTCCGACCAAGGAGAACGACGGCAAGTTTGAGTTAGGGAAATCGACCGAGCCGCTCAAGCCTTTTGCAGACCAGCTCAGTTTCTTTGGTGGTTTGTATCATGAAAACGGCACCAAAGCCGATCCGCACGTGTGCTCAGACATGTGGCTCACCGGGGCCCCTCTCCACAATCCCAAGCCAGGGACATTCAATTCCGTCGGGCTCGATCAACTCATCGCCCAGCACACCAAGCAGTATTGCAGGCAACCGTCGCTGGTTCTATCGATCGATGCAGGAGTGGGGTTTTTATCCAGGACCGGAACGATTTCGTACGATGTCCAAGGTCGCCCGGTACCGGCAGAGAGTCATCCGAGGCGAGTGTTTGATCGTTTGTTTCGAGTCGATCGAACTTCGCTTGAGAGTCAGCGTCAGCGGCTCAAATCTCGAATGAAACTTGTCGATGCGGTATTGGAGAGCGCCAACTCCTTTAACCAACAGCTTGGTCGATCCGATCGAGACCGTATGGACCAGTACCTTGCGTCGCTCAACGAGATCGAATCTCGACTGATCGCCTCCGAAAAATGGATCGACATTCCGCTCAAAGACCAGGACTATAGTGGATTGAATCTCGATGCGACCCCCGAGGGAGAGCCGGCTGAATACTATCGCAACATGTTTGATTTGATCGCTTTAGCGTTCGATGCCGACATCACCCGTTCGGTTGCATTTATGCTCAACCGTGAAGATGGCATGGGGATCAGCGACACCTTTCCACTCAAGCTCGGACTGAGTCGGACCCATCACAATTTATCGCATGCGGGAGATAAAGACGGCCAGTTGCAGTTTGCCAAATACGATCGGTTCTTGAGCGAGCAGTTATCCCATTTTTTTGGTCGGCTCAGTACGTACCAAGATCGCGAAGGAAGTGTGATGGACAACACGATCGTCCTGTACGGGAGTGGCGCGAGCACGACGCATTGGCCGAAGAACCTTCCGACGCTCGTAGCCGGAGGCCGCAACATGGGGCTCAAGCATGGCAAGTACTGGCGGCAAGGTGAAAATCGGATGAGCAATATGTACCTGAGCATCTTGCGAGCGATGAAGATCGAGCAAGAAACGTTTGCAGATAGCACCGGGACGCTCGCCGAAAGTATATTTACGAAGGCCTAGAATATTTTCGGTCTAGGACCCTTTAGACGTTATCCTTCGCCACTTGAAAGTTACGCGTTTGATTGCCGGATTGTTGTGTGCTGGTGCACTACACTGCCAGATCCCCTTTTTGCAGGAACGGTATCATTGAACCACACATGCGATTCGAACCAGGTTGCGGCCGCCGCCTGCGGCGGTGGCGACGGGTGTGGGACAGTATTGACTGGATTGACTGGATTGACGGTGTTGACGGCGGACGTGGTTGACTTTGTTGACTTTGTTGGCAGTTGAAGTTGATGACGAGATTGACAGGCTGGGTGGTTGGGACCTCCCGGTCAATGACGTCAACTGTGTCCATTCGGTCCGCTCTCAACACAGTCAATCCAGTCAACACCGTCAA
>CAILTZ010000571.1 GCA_903837255.1 uncultured Pirellula sp.
CCACTATGTGATGATGGGCGGAACCTTGGTGGCGTTTCTCGGTGGTGTGTTCCACTGGTGGCCGAAGATGACCGGGCGGATGTTCAACGACAAACTTGGGATCGTTTCGGCGATTATCGTCTTCGTTGGATTCAACCTGACGTTCTTGCCCCAGTTCGTTCTTGGTTCGCGAGGTATGCCGAGGCGGTATGCAAATTACCTGCCCGAATTCCAGCCATTGCACCAGCTATCGACCATCGGCTCGCTGACACTCGGGTCAGGTCTGCTCCTGGCACTGATCGTCCTGCTGATGTCGCTTGTCAATGGCAAGAAGGCACCAAGGAATCCCTGGGGTGGTGCGACTTTGGAATGGATGTGCACTTCACCTCCTCCGCATGATAATTTCTCCTCGGCTCCAACCGTAGGCGACCCATACGACTTTTCGAACATCGAGTACGATGGACGAACAGGCTCGTACGTTAAGCGGAGCTAGCTCCGCGATCGTTTGGATTCACCCGCACGACTTCCCATAGTTAAGAACATGACCGCAATTCAAGAGACCCACGTTTCCAGCCATGTTGACCATGCTGATGATCACCATCACGATCATCCGAGTTGGTTGGCTCACCATTTTGATGATGCCGAACAACAGTTCGACTCCGGCAAGCTCGGAATGTGGTTGTTTCTGGTGACCGAAGTCCTTTTCTTCAGTGGAATGTTTTGTGCTTATGCACTCTACCGGAATCGCAACCCAGAGGTGTTCGAGTTCTGTAGCTCATTCTTGAACGAAAAGCTCGGGGCGATCAACACCGGCGTGCTTCTGTTTAGCTCGCTGACCATGGCCTGGGCTGTTCGCGCTGCCCAACTCAGACAGCATCGCCTCCTGGTCGGTATGCTTGGGGCAACCCTGGGTTGTGCGGCGATCTTCCTAGGAGTCAAAGCCGTCGAGTATTCGCACAAATGGGAGCTCGGATTGTTGCCGGGTAAGTTCTACGTTGCGCAATTGGATGGTGCACACGGGCCGCATCAGGGCTACTTGGTGACGCTTTGCATCATTCCGTTTCTGCTCACTGCTGTGTTTACCGTTTATGCCATCTTGGCGGTCCAGAACAAGTCACAGTTCCATCAACAGGTTTCTGGTCCACTGCTATGCGCAGGGCTCTGCTTTTTCGCAGGTGTCGGCTTGGGAAGCTATCTCGAAGCCCAAGAAGAGGCGGCCAAAGGGCACGGACAGCACCACGAACATCATGCGATGGTTCAAGGGCACGTCGATCATGAGTCCCACGACCATACGGCGGCTTCGGATACCCATGTCGGCGACCATGGGGTGGCCACTCCTAAGGTGGTTTCTGCAGCCGAGGCGATGGGTGGTTCTCCAGACGTTTTCATCACTCCTGAAGAACTGCAAACGCCTAACGCTGCGGTGAACCAGAAAAGCATGGCTGGACTCTTCTTCAGTATCTATTATTGCATGACAGGGGTCCACGCGATCCACATCCTCGGCGGGATGATCGTGATCTCTTGGTTGATCATCAAAGCGGCCCGCCATGAGTTCCACGAACAGTACTTCGGTCCTGTGGACAATGTCGGACTTTACTGGCACTTGGTTGACTTCATTTGGATCTACCTATTCCCTCTGCTGTACCTGATAACCTAACTGCCGATTGCCCAGCGCTCACAAGCAAACACAATTACCTGCGCGAATCAACGAACTATGGCTCACTCATCCTCTGCAAATCACGACCAACCACATACCGACAATCATGGCGGCCATGGGAACGGGGACCATCATGGGTTTTCCCATCCGATGCCTATTTGGATGCTACTGTCTGTTTTCTTTGCTCTGTTGTTTCTTACCGGACTGACGGTGTTCCAATCCCAGTTCGACCTTGGGAACGCTGAAATATGGATGTCTTTGACCATTGCCACCATCAAGGCGGGGCTGGTCATTCTGTTTTTCATGCACTTGCTATGGGACAAACCAATCAATGCGATCATTATTCTCGGAAGCCTGATTTTCGTGGCCTTGTTTCTCGGGTTTACCCTGATGGACGCCGAAGGGTACCGAGAGAACCTCATCTACAAGTCGACCATTCAGGAATCGCAGCCCAAGAGTGCCGCGGATGCCGAGGTCGCGGTCGCGCCAGTCATGGCAAACTAGTCGTTCGAAAACTACCATAAAACAGTTCTCCGTCCATTAAAGTCAGGCTTTCGAGCCTGACTTTTTTTTCAGCCTCGCCAAGTGTGCTGAGAAGTCACCTCCTCTCCCGACCATTCTCAATGAGATCGAACACCAAAGAGATCCAGTTCCTCGAAGGACGCCAGTCAAGACGCAAGGAATTTTATTTTACGATGAAGGTCGCTTGGGAATTCATCAAAGGATTTCGGTCGCTTCACTTTATTGGCCCATGCATCACGATCTTCGGCTCGGCTCGGTTGGGAGAAACAACACCTGCATATCAAAAGACCGTTGAAGTCGCAGGCAGGATCGCAGAGCTAGGTTTTACGATCATGACTGGGGGTGGCCCTGGGATCATGGAGGCCGCCAATCGCGGTGCAAAATCTGTCGGAGGGAGAAGTGTCGGCGTGAATATCGAATTGCCCTTCGAACAAAAATCAAACCCTTATTTGGACCGCTCGGTGGATATCCGGTATTTTTTTGTGCGCAAGGTGCTGTTGCTCAAGTATTCCTACGGATTCGTCATTATGCCCGGTGGGTTCGGGACACTGGACGAGTTCTTTGAGACCATCACTCTGATACAAACCAAAAAGATATCGAAGTTCCCTATAGTCATCATGGACCGCGAGTACCATACTAAGCTGACGGAATACATCGATCACATGATTGAGCAGGGGACCGTTTCTCCCAGCGACCGCGACCTGTATCTGTTCACCGATTCGGTGGACCAAGCGATGAAGTATATCCAGGAAAACACCATCGACGATTTTCAGCTCAAGAAAGAGGTGAAACGATGGAAACCTTTCGGCTGGCTGTTTGAAAAATCCTAAATAGCTTGAATCACACCACAAGGAGTCTGACTTGACGGGAATACGAGTTGGCATCCAGTTGGCCGGCCTGAGGCTCCCATTTCGGCAAGCCTTAGAAGCCGCATCGCGGTTGAAGGCCGATGGGATCGAGATCGATGCTCGGCATGAGCTTCGCCCTTCAGACATCGCCGGTACGGCGCTGAGACAGCTCCGAAAGCTCTTGTCGGATTTGAATCTCAAGGTCGCATCGGTCCGTTATACAACCAACCGCGGTTACGAAACTACCGAGGAACTAGACCGCCGTATCGAGGGGACCAAGCAAGCCATGAAGCTTGCTTTTGATCTAGGCGCCAATGTCGTAGTCAATAGTGCTGGGCATATCGATCAGTCCACCGATTCAGCTACCCGCCAGACGCTCCGGAGTGTCCTCTCGGACCTGGGAAAGTACTCTCACCATGTCGGTGCGATGCTCGCTCTCGAGACCGGAGCCGAATCGCTGACTTGCCTCGGTGAGTTGATCGAATCGCTGCCACAAGCCGCTGTGGGAATTACGCTCAATCCCGGAAATTTGATCGTCAACGGTTTTTCCCTCGACGATTTGCCGGCCGTCGCCAAGCACGTGATGCTCGTGCATGCCAAGGATGGGCTGCCCGACCGAGCACGCGGAAGGGGCACCCAAGTGCCATTGGGTCGAGGACTGGCGGAATTCCCCAAGATCATCGCTTGCCTGGCGGAACATTCGTTCCAAGCTTGCTATATTGTGGAAAGGGACATGGCCTCGGACCCGGTGGCTGAATTCGAGGCCTCCATCAAGTATCTAAGGTGCCTGTAACACTTCAGGAGAGTCGCGATGAGATTGTTAGGTTTACGTTCCGTCGGCAGTTGGCTTGCAGCCTGTGGGTTGCTCTGCGCCACGTTGTGCGCTGTGGGTTTACGCAGTGCAGTTGACGTCCATGCTCAGGAGAGTGCTAAGACCGCCAGTCCGCCGATTGCAGAGTTCGAAAAGTACCTTTCCAATTCGGTACTGTCGGGCTCCTTCTCGATCGATGGCCAACCCTTGAGCAAGTTGGAAGAAGAGCGCTACGAGATCAAAAGTGCCAAGAAGCTCGAAGGGGATGATAGTCTTTGGGAGATCAAAACCAGGATCAAGTACGGGAACAAGGATTTGACGGTTCCGGTGGTGGTCAACATCGAATGGGTTGGGCGAACCCCCATGATCGTGTTGGATTCAGTGACAATCCCAGGACTCGGTACGTTTTCCGCCAGAGTGGTATTCCACGATCGCAAATATGCAGGAACATGGAAGCACGACAGCGTCGGCGGACATTTGTTCGGACGAATTGAGCCCGCTGCAGACGCCCCCAAGCCCTAGCCAATAGAAGTGTATTGGCTCACTTACGACCCTTTTCATATTTTCCTCCCACCTATTCTCCCCAGTAACTCGAAAATGAAAATCTCTCGACGAACCATTCAATTTTTCCTCGTTGCAAGCGCTGGATTCGCCGTGTGGGCTCAAGCTGCAAGCAACCTTGTTTTCGCAGAAGAGAATGCTCTAGCAACACCCATGGCTATCGACAAGAAACCCTTTGGCAAGACGCCCGACGGCAAAGCAGTCACCTTGTACACGTTGACCAATGACTCAGGCAATACCGTGGATTTGACCGATTACGGCGCTATCGTCGTCTCGATCAATGTGCCGGATAAAAACGGAAAAAAAACCAATGTGACAGCAGGCTTTCCCAATCTCGATGGTTACCTGCAACGCCATCCGTATTTCGGTGCCACCGTCGGTCGCTTCTGCAATCGCATCGCCAAAGGTAAATTCACACTCGATGGCAAGACCTATAACCTAGCAACCAACAACGGACCAAATCACTTGCATGGCGGAGAGGTTGGATTCGATAAGCGGATCTGGCAAGTCGCCGAAGTCAAAGGCGAAGGGAGTGTCGGTCTAAAGTTCACCTACGTTAGCCCTGATGGCGAAGAAGGCTATCCTGGTACGCTGACCACCGCCGCCGAGTATCGTTGGGACAATAACAACTGCTTGACGCTCGACCTTTCAGCGACGACCGATAAAGCCACAGTACTGAATCTGACCAACCACGCTTACTTCAACCTCGGTGGTGCCGGCTCGGGAACGATCCATAATCACGATCTAGTTCTGTCTTGCGATCAGTATCTTCCGGTCGACGAAAACATGATCCCAACCGGAGTGTTGGCCGATGTGAAAGATACCCCGTTGGATTTCACCTCATCCCACAAGATTGGGGAGCGGATCGGACAGCTTAAATCCACCAATGGCTATGACCATTGCTTCGTCGTTCGTGGCAAGCCAGGCGAACTGCGACCGACCGCCAAAGTAATCGATCCGGCCAGCGGCAGGACGATGGAGATCAAAACGACACAGCCTGGGGTTCAGCTCTACACCGGCAATTTTCTCGACGGTGGCGCTGGTAACGCTGGTTACAAAACGCACGAAGCCTTTTGCTTGGAAACACAGCATTATCCCGATGCTCCCAACCAAGCTGCGTTCCCAACAACTGTGCTCAAGCCCAATGAGAAGTTTCACCAGGTGACGACGTTTACCTTTGGCGTGGCTAAGTAGACCAAGCCATCAATCGCCCGAGAGCAACTTGTGCAGATAGAAATGGTGGCGACCTAGTTTGCCACCATAGTTGCCGCCTGTGATCTTTCTAACACCCAATTCCCGCCCTACCTCACAGGCAGCCAAAATCCCCACCCGCATGGCTTGGGCGATCGCATCGGGTGTAAGCCCATCAATCACCAGCTCCAGGCATGCGCTCGCTCGATCCGGTATTTCGCTAAAACCGAAATCTTGCAAGGTTGGACAGAAAGCGTCGTTGGTCGATGCTCGAAGCGATTTGTACTTTGAACCAACCTTGGACCCGCTGCGAGCCACCCCTCCTGGGAACGGGGCGATGCACCCGGGGACTTGCCGAATCGCTTGGACAGCTGCATCGCAGGCATGCAGAGCAGCGTGAATGGAGTCGGCTAGTACCAAAAAGTTTCCGCCACCGACCGCCTTGGTAGCATACACCGAGTCCTGACAAACAAATTCACCGTCCATCACTGGGATGCGCCAGTACCGCTCGGAACCAATCTTCTTCGAGATCTGCTTGCCGTCCCCGAAATATCGAACGCGAGATCCCAAGGGGATCGGTCGGTTGCTCTCGAGCCCTGCGAAAACTGAGGTGCTCGGGCATGTAAGCACGCATTGCCCGACCCGCTTCTCGAGTTGTTTTTGAAGCGTCTCCTGGTTGATGCTAAATACCAGGACAGAGACGCCTGGACGTCCATCGGGTGTTTCCGATGGATTCAGTTCTCGTTCGATTCCAGCCTCGACACCACAGCCGATCACGCTGGTCGCAAAGCCCGTCATCGCCTCGCCAGCACGTAGGGCCCAGGCCGGCTCTGCAGCGGTAATGACGATCCGTGTGGCCAGCATGTCGAAAGCCTCAGCGAAGTTGTCGTCGATCGGAATGCCGTGTATTTCCATGTGCTAGCTGGTGTTGGTGACAGATTCCGGGGGGCTGGGTTACGAGGCCGCTAAGACACGATTTTTTTGTAGATTAGAGGTTTTTGCAAAGGTTCATCGACAAATCTTCATCGCCTTATGGCATTTCATCCCTCTTTTCGACCATAATTGAGGAGCTTGTTGATCCAAACATCGTAGCCCTCTGGGGATTCCGATGTTTGGAGGCCCGATCATTTTAGGAAAACGACAAACAAAGAACCTATGTTCAGCAAATTCCAGGTCGGTTTTGAGCACCCATGGATGCTGCTCTTGCTCGCCCTTGTGCCACTGACTTGGTGGCTCGGGAGCCGATCGCTTGCAGGCCTCGGGGCGACTCGTCGCATCCTGGCGTTAGTCTTTCGTAGCCTTGTCCTGCTCCTGATCATTCTGGCACTTGCAGGCATCCAGTGGATTTGGATCAGCGATCGACAAACCGTGATCTACCTGCTGGACCAAAGCGATTCGATTCCGGTCGCAAAGCGACAGTTGATGTTGCGGTTTGCCATCGATAGTGTCAAGCGACATCGGAGGGAAAAAAGACTCGATCGGGCAGGATTGATCCTCTTTGGCCGCGAGGCATCGATCGAGATTCCGCCCTTAGACGAAAATCTTCCACCGCTGAGCAAGCCTGAAAGCAATTTTGGAAAAGCCGATGCCACGAATCTCGAAGGTGCCCTGAAGCTTGCAGCCGCTAGTTTCTTGGAGGATTCGGCCAAGCGAATCGTGGTACTCACCGATGGCATTCAAACACTCGGGACCGCAGAGACCGCTGCCAAGCGGTTGGCAGAGACGGGGATCGGGATCGATGTTGTTCCGATCCGGTTGGAC
>CAILTZ010000572.1 GCA_903837255.1 uncultured Pirellula sp.
GGTCAATCGGCAGTGCTGGCCTGAGACGTTCGCGAATCTCAGGACGAGATCACACGTTTCCCGCCGACCTATCAAAAGGCGGTTTTTCTTGAGCGGAATGTCTTCTCCGCCACCGATCGGAACCAAAAATCCCATATTTGCCATGATGGGGGCGCTCGCAGTTGGTGAAATTTATACTATGCCAAACCGATTGGACCTGATAAAAATTTACGTCGAGACCAACGCAACGTCAAATATCGCCGTGCTCTTTCGTTCCTTCTTCGAACCAATTATGTCAAAAATCACCATGCTTTTCGGTGCCTTGCTAGTAGGGATTTCCTTGATGGTCCTTGCTTTGACCCAAAAGATGGGCA
The DNA here is from genome assembly GCA_903837255.1 of uncultured Pirellula sp. Classification (GTDB taxonomy): domain Bacteria; phylum Planctomycetota; class Planctomycetia; order Pirellulales; family Pirellulaceae; genus JBKCUI01. The sequence goes on from CAILTZ010000572.1 coordinate 354, forward strand.
GTCCGACTATTTTTATACCGGCACTGGTCGGAATCCCGCTGCTTGCACTGGGTTTTCTCTCGGAGAACCAACCCGCCAAGCGCAAACTCTGGATGCACATCGCGGTGACCGTCGGCTTGCTCGGTGCCCTGGCCTCGATCGTTCCGATCTTCCTGCAGCTATTGAAGCTAGCCAAAGGGGAATCTTTGGATCCCATTCGCGCCGGCTCGGTCTTTTCGATGGCGATCCTCTGCGGCCTGTATGTTTTTCTCTGCGTCAAATCATTCATCAACGCTCGTCAATCAGCCCGCCAAGAAGAAACTGTCTAAGAAGAAACTGCTTCGTGGGGAATCTGCATCTTGCCTGACCCGGTTACGATCCCTGAGCCTCTCAGGGCCCCTCTGAATTCGATGCCCCCTGCGTTCCGCGAGGGCCTAACAAAATCCATCGGCCACGGCGAGTCGATCGAGGCTTGGTTTGAACCAAACCTTGACGATGAACTCAGGTTTGAATCGACCTACGTGGTCCTGACTGGCCAAGCCCTGTACGCTTGGGATGTTCTCAAGTGTGAGTGGGATCGATGGGAGCTGACCCCCTCGGTCAGTCTGCGAAAAGTCGACCGAATCGGTCTGGGCGTCCTCGAGCTATACGACGACCAAGGCCTAATCGCCCACTGGCGATACACCGCCGCGCAGTTCAACGGTGCGGCCTCGATCGTTACCGAATTTCAAAAGATACGCTCTGGGGAGGTCGACACCGGATCGGCTTCGATTTGCCCATCTTGCGGTGGCCCGATGCAGGATGGACAAACCCTGTGTGCCAACTGTGCACCGACGGCAGTGCCCAGCACGACTCGCTCCCTGATGCGGCTTTCTCGATTTGCCAAACCCCGGGCTCGGCTGATCGCAGGTGGGTTTGCGCTGACGGTCCTGAGCACCTGCGCGGCGATGATCCCTCCGCTGCTGACCAAGCCGCTGATGGACGAGGTATTTATCCCTCACCAGAACAAGGTGAAGGACAATTTCGGGTTGGTCCCCTGGATCCTCGGCGGGATGCTTCTAGCGGCCCTGCTCAGCTGGGTACTGAGTTGGGCCAAGACCTACGTCATGGCAACGATCAGTGAGCGCATCAGCGCGGATCTTCGGAATGCCACCTACGCACACCTGCAAAGACTCTCGCTGGAGTTCTTTGGTGGCAAACGGACCGGGGATTTGATCTCGCGTGTCAGCGACGACA
>CAILTZ010000573.1 GCA_903837255.1 uncultured Pirellula sp.
CGTCCGCACGAGTTGCTCGGTAATCGGCGGGATCGTATGGAGCCTGCCTGGCCAAGTGCTTTCGCGGTGCGGCCATGAGATCCAGGTTGCTTCATGAGTCTCCCACTCGGCAACCCAGGTGTAATCGCAATCGACGGCGCTGAGTTCTTTCATGAATCCACCCAACGCTTGGTCAGATCCCCATAAGCGTCGATGCGGCGATCGCGCAGAAAAGGCCAATAGGTTCGCTGGGTATCGATGGAATTCAAATCGCAGCGGACCATCACCATTTCCTCTTGGTCGTGGCTGGCGCGATACAGTAGGTTCCCTGCCGGATCGAAGGCAAAAGAAGCCCCCCAAAACTCGATCGAATCCTCCTTGCCCACTCGATTGCTAGCCGCCACGTACACTCCGTTGGCGATCGCATGCGATCGCATCATGGTTTCCCAAGCCTCATGCTGGCTTTTGCCGACGGTGTCTTTGTCTTGGGCGAGCCACCCGATGGCGGTCGGATACAAAAGAATCTCTGCTCCCCGCAATGCAAACAAGCGAGCCGCTTCGGGATACCATTGGTCCCAGCATACCCCGACCCCGATCGTCCCGAACTTGGTCTTGGCGACCGTGAATCCAGTATCTCCAGGAGTAAAGTAGAACTTCTCGTAGTAGTGCGGATCGTCTGGAATATGCATTTTGCGATAGAAACCAACTTGGGCTCCATCGGTGTCAAAGACCAAGGCGGTGTTGTGGTACAAGCCCTGGGCGCGGCGTTCGAAGACCGATCCGGTCACGACTACCGAACACTCTTTGGCAACTTGGCTCATGGCCTGACTGGTCGGTCCGGGGATCGATTCTGCCCAAGCGAAACGATCGTGATCCTCGCTTTGGCACGGATAAGGCGCATTGAAGAGTTCTTGAAGACAGACGATGTTCGCACCTGCCTTGGCAGCTTGCCTGACGAGCGCGATCGCTTTGTCGACATTTTCAAGAATCGACTTCGGTGTGGTCATCTGAACCAGGGCAAGATGGACCGTCCTGGAAACCTTAGACATGCATACTCCTAAATCATTGAAAAAAGATCATTGAGAGGGTGGCTACTCAGAGCATTGGCCGGCATATCGAAGCGTACGGATCACCAGATCGCGGACGCTCGGTGCATCGACACCCGAGATGATTTCCAAGTCCCTAGAGACGGCAGCTTGCGGGCGTCGATCGACGATCGTTGCTCCACGCGTCAGTGTACCTTGTTCCTCAACCGCGACGGAGTGCTGGTCGCATTGAAAAAGTTCTGGCTCCAGCAGGTAGGCAACGCCTATTACCCCTTTGAGGAAGATCGTCTCCATACCCCGCAATTGCCTGTAGGAGCGGAACATGTGCGAGAGCATCGGTTGCAAAAGACCACCAGCCCGCGTGTACTTCAGTGGCAAGATAGAGATCAAATCCAGATCAAAGCGGACCTGCTGAGCAATTTCTAGAGGCAACAAGGTCTTGGTGGTCGCCGAACGCAAAACTCGATTGGCGCTTACCGGATCAAAGTACATGTTGAACTCTGCGGCCGGAGTGATATCGCCCTCCCCAGGCACCGCTCCGCCGACGACCACGATGCGATCGATTTGCGAAATGATGCTAGGATCCCTCTGCATGGCTCGGGCAATACCCGTCAAAGGCCCCAAGCTCAAGATTGTCACTCGGCCCGGATCGGATTTGATCCGGTCAACGATGAGCTTGTCGCTGGGCATCAGGTGCTGGCGATCGATGCGGGCCAGGCCCAAGTTCCCCAAACCGTCGGCACCGTGCAGTTCCGATTCATCAAGCACCGGAGCGTCCTCAGGGTCGGTTCCCAGCCCGACACGAGGGAACCTAGGCGGATCGAGTTTTTCGATCAGCGACTGAACATTTTGGGCTGATTGATCCGCTAGGACCGTACCAGCACTGGTCGTGACGGCAACCACATCGAGCCTGGGATCGAACAAGGCGATAATCAACGCTACAGCGTCGTCGATTCCCGGGTCGCAATCGATAATGACTTTTCTTGCCATATAGACTCAAATACTCTTTCGGGGGCAGCGCTCCTGATGCAATACACATGTAGTCTACCTACTCAGGCGCCTCGCGGGCTAGTCACCAACAGATAACCTTATCAACATGCTAGAGGATTTCCTACAAATCGCCGAAGCAGGCCAAGACCTCTCGCCGGACCAAATGCAGCAGGCAATCATCTGGATGCTTGCTGGTCGAGCCGACGACGTCGAAATCGGCCGATTACTTTTGGCACTTCGGGCCAAAGGTGAATCGGTTTCCGAAATGCTGGGGGCCGCGCGAGGCATGCGGATGATGATGACCCCGATCCGGACGAAACAGCAAAATCTCTTGGACACCTGCGGGACCGGCGGCGACGGTAGCGGGACGTTCAACATCTCTACGGCCACGGCGATCGTCACGGCTGCTTGCGGGGTAGCGACGGCCAAGCATGGTAACCGCAAGATCACCAGCGCCACCGGTTCGGCGGACGTATTGGCTTGCCTGGGCGTTGCCGTGGAAGCGGACCGCCCGTGCGTCGAACGCTGCTTGGACGAGATCGGACTATGCTTTTGCTTTGCACCAATGTTGCATCCAGCCATGAAGCATGTCGGGCAGGTCCGTCGGCAACTGGGTGTTCCAACGCTCTTCAACTACCTGGGACCTTTGTGCAACCCTGCCGGGGCGACCTACCAAATCCTTGGCACCGGCCGCGAGGACTTGCAAGCCAAGCTGGCCGCTACCCTGGTGCAACTACCGATCCAAGCGGCGATTGTGGTGCGGGGAACCGATGGCATGGATGAGGTGAGCCTCGGGGCCGAGACGAGTGTGCTGCACATTCAATACGGCATGACCACTCAGTTGTATTGGGACCATCGCAGCTTTGGATTGCCCAAGATCAACAATTCCGACCTGCTGGTAGATGGTCCGGAGCACAGTGCCCAGATGATTCGAGGCATACTGCAAGGCCAACATGGGCCCGCGCGTGATATCGTCGTAGCCAACGCTGCGGCCGGTCTTTGGGTCTCTGGCAAAACGCACTCGTTGATCGATGCTACCAATCAGGCTCAGCAAGCGATCGATACGGGCCGAGCCCTGCAAGTTCTCGAACGCTTGGCTGCGCTTACCCAAACCGCTGCTGGCTAAGGTTGCAGCGCCAGGACCCCTGTTGCCGTCGCCGCAGCTTGGAATTTCACCGCTCCGGGATCATAGGGAGCACGCTGGCGGATCGCCGGTGCGCAGGAGCCTGGACGGTAGTGACCGGTGTTTGGTATGTCCTTCAACGGGGGACGCATGTAAGCCAAGTACGGCGTAAAGAAGATCCCAGAATAGAATCTCGCACCGGACAAAATCGGTTGCATCGGTGGGCATCGTTCATGGCCGTGATACTCCAGCATCACATCTTCGTAGTAGGTCGGTAGATGGCAGTACGCCGGAGCAACCCAGTTCTTGGTTTTGACCGACCAACCGGCTTCTCGGTCTGGCCCAAAGGGCAACGGGACCGGGGGCGGTAAACGACCTTCGGTCGCATCCTCGGGAGTGGTTTCGGTCCCAATGCCAGCGATCGAGGTATTAGGGGTTTGCAACGCCTTGACCCGAAGTGGCTCCTTGCTCCTGGGGACCGAGGGAGGTTCCACAATTTTCGAATCCAGTGGCTTGTCCTCGGGGGATTCAGGGGGTTGCTCAGCCAGGGCTGCTTGGGTGGCTTTTTCCAAAGGGATTTTGTCGATCAGTTTTACTGGGCCATTGACTGGGCCATTGACTTGGCCTAATCCCATCCCTGAAATCACAATGACGCAAGCGATCGCCGATAGAGCCTGCGCAAAAGCAGCTAGCATTGATCGAGTGCATTGCTTGGATAGACAGCACATTGCCATGGTTTTCACCGTCGATTCCACTTTGGCGAACATCGCGTTGTTTTTGTAGAAAAAGTCGGCTTAGGGGTGCCCTGTTTGTGAGAGTCCGAGGACCGCCACTTGAGGGTAGCCGACTGTCGGTTGTATTCGGCACAATCGGCACGACCCCTGCAAAGTGCTTGGAGGAATTCCAGCGTGCATTTCAAAGTGCACCGGTTGAGGCAACCTAACCGGCAAGCTTTAACACGGTTTTGATTGCAGCGCAAAAAAAAAGCGTGGTTTAGCCCACGCCTCTTGTTTCGGCCAACCTGGTCCAGTAGCAAAACCTCAACACGAGGTTGGGTGCTATTTGGAACCAGACTGGGACTTTTTGAGCAACTGGTCCGACCCCCGAATATCCTTCAGGTGCAACCAATGCCCATGCGTTTTCGTGGTGCTAGAGACCATGGTTTCGGGTGCGATTTCGCCTTTCTGTATCTTTTTGACGAACACAGATTCAGCGATCGGCCCGACGGTCTTCGCACCGCCAAAAAACTTCTTCTTCATAAAATACCAATCAGCAGACATCGATCTCCTCCTAGCCAAAGACCGGGTGAAAAACCGGAAAGGAAATGACTGCGGATCGAAATCGTGGAAGGCACATCGTTGCCTGCACAGGTATCTAACCATCAACTATAGGGAAAGTTTCGGCGGAAGCAAAAGTAATGGTGGCCTATTTTTTAGAAAAAAGTTCGAAAAGCTTCCATTCGGGGGGGAAGCAGATTTTTGCAGCTAGCGGTCGTGAGCGAATGACCTTGCTCTCAGACCATGATATCCCCTACAAGCCAAGAGTCTGCTCTTTTGCATTGTGCTTTTTCGCGGTGAACCTCGCCGAACGCATCGGATCGGAATTAGCAACCCATGGCAACCAAACCCAAGACACCTGCAAAACTCCCAGACAAATCCAATTCGCAGCGCATCGTCGAAATGTTGATGATGTTCGCACCGGCCCCCATTCGACGCATCGCTTCAAGCCCGTTGGGTTCGCGAATCATTATGACTGTGGGAGCTGGACTATTGGCCACAGGCGCGATGTCGGTGGATTGGGAGAACGGTGTACCCCAGCTGAAGTTTCACAAAGACAAGATCGTCGATGCGACCCAGCAGGTCAAAGAGGAACTAACCAACCAAGGGATTCAATGGACCACGAACTCCCAAGGGGTCGTCTTTACTGGGGACGGCCAGCAAGTCCCGGTACCCATTCAGAGCCTTCCAGGATTCCAAGCAGCCTACCAAGGCGCACCTAGCTATACACAAGCTGGCCAAGGATATCAGCAAGCACCTGCATGGCAACCTCAGCAACAACCCTATTACCCTGCCCCGCCTCAGAACTACCCACCTCAGAATTATCCACCTCAGAATTACCCGCCGCAGAATTACCCGCCACAGAACGGGCAAGTGCTTCCGCCGGGATATGGGTATGGGCAGGCCCAAGGCCAATCGCTTCCGCCGGGCTATTACCGCTAGCCACTACCACCGCTGTGCAGCTTGGGCCTGCATAAGCATCTCCGAAGCTTGTTGGCTCAATCCGTATCGGTCGGTGGGTTGATTGATTTCCAGAAAGAACGCGAACCTCGCATTAGGCATTTGGGCACTTACCACCGGTGCCGGAGCCACGTGCATAAAACTCGTCACACGGTTGTTCCAGCGAGCGGTAAGCAACTGACCTCCGAGACTCCGCTCGGGAGTCAATCGGTAATGCTGGACCATCAAATGCACCAATGGGATCTCATCGCCAGTGACACCTTGGAACTGAATCCGGCGGACCTGTTTGGTGCGATCAAAGTAATAGGTCAGCGAGCCCGCCACGTCGTAGACTTGGGCACCGGAGACCAGCGGTACACGCAGTCCATCGAAGTTCAAATCCGAGAGCACCGTCGATACCCGAGGAAAACTGCGGTACACAAAATCTGGTGATATATCAAAGCGTATGACTTGGCGAAGATCGATCGGGGGCTGGGCGATAACCATTGGCCCATCCTTGATGGACACTTTCGCGCCACTCCACGCGGTGGCTTCTGGAACTGCATTGGCGCTGTAAGAATTGGCAACGTCAGCGTTAGCGATAGATGGAGCCTCAGACGTCTGGTCCTCGATGGCCGGATCGAACGAAACGGCTCGCCGGATTTGTGTCCCCTGCTCTGTCTCGTAAAGCACATACGGTGTGCCGAGGGCTGTTCCTAACAGGAGAGTGGCCCCGAGGGGTTTTTGGAAAAAGGACATTTTCGACCCTGCCAGTCCGAGGATCCGCCAAATACAAACCGTCGCGTCAAACCGTCGCGTCAAACCATAGCGTCAAACCATAGCGATTCTGACGCCAGAAATTTGGGTTTGATGGTAAATTCGTGTAGAACAGGGGCCAACGAAGCCATCTTGGGAGTGTAAATTTCCTATTATTCCGTGTGTAGCACGTTTAAACTCGGCCGAGCCAAGAATGCAATCCGATTCCAGTCAACCAATTCGAATACGCCCCATTTGGATCGCCGGGATCGCTTGCGCTCTGTTGGCGGTTCTCGCATTCTTCTGGGCGAACATCGATCAGCGGGCTAGTCGCACAAGCGCCCCGACGAGTCTGGACTCGAAAAACGATTCAAACACCTCAGCCAACCCTTTGGCTCTTCGAGAACGAATCGAAGCACAC
>CAILTZ010000574.1 GCA_903837255.1 uncultured Pirellula sp.
AGAATCCCCTCCGCTTCCTTCAATTCATCCCCGATCAATTCTTCGTTTCCGGTGCGCTTGGCACCAAGAATAACCCCCATCTTATGAACAGCTGCTTGCTGCAAAATTGCTATATTATCAGGGAACTTTTCGTAAGCAGTTGCGATAGCCTGACCTGCTTTTCTTGAATCTATACGCGAAAGAATCTGGTAATTGACAAGCCAAGCATCCGGGTCGTCACCATTCCGCTCGATCATTTCGGATAATTTCCGCAAGACAAATGACTCGAGCTCCTGCCTATCGAGTTTCCCAAGATTTGACCTAACAAGCTTACTTGGATCGATTATGCAAGCGTTTCCTAGCATCGCGGTCAGGCCGACGTCCCCCTTGAGTTCCTTGAGCGCGGCTTGAAGGTGATCGACCGGATCGAGTTTGCACTGATTAGGGATCCAAGCCGCCGTACCTGGTAGCAAGCGCCCGATAGAGGGATCCTCTCCAGCGACTACTAAGCCTCGGTAACGCAACAAAGCAAGTTTTTTGTCGAGCTCAGGATCAAGCTCCTCTTTAGCCAACTTGGCAATTTGTTCTACTGCTTCCCCTGTCCGCATGGATTGAGATAAATTCTCAAGGAGTTTTTCTCGCAGACTTGGAAGCTTGTCCTCAAGCTCCGAATGTTGTTCACACGCGGATATAGATTGGTAGATCAGCGGGATCAGAGCCTCGGAGGCGAGCTTTGGATTTTTGGGATCAGCCAGAAGTTCCGTCAGCTCCACTTTCTGCTTCGGAGCCTCAGGCCGGTAGACCAGATAGCGGTTCAACCTAATAATCGTCTGATCTTGATCCCCGGAGGATTTGACAGACTCGATTTCTCCTAGAAGGTGTCGCTCTAGGCGTCCGAGCTGCATCCTGTGAAGGAAGAACATACAAGGAGCTAGGACAAGCAGCGCCACTAGGGTGACCCAGGCCGCTTTCCAATTGAATTCGTAATCACTATCACTATGGCTATTGAACATGCACGATGACTCTCATTTTTTTTCGATACACACGAAGGGTTAAATCGAATGCTTAGATCTGTTCACATCGAACTGGCACATCGCCGTAATCGTGGACCTCTTGGCAGATTCTTTTCAAAACCCCCATTGGGTCATTGGAAGCTTGTGCAAAACGGTCAGAGTCGATCACCAGAGGCGCACCGATGACGACCAAGGGTGCACCGAACTTCGGAGTGCTGATAGCCTGCTCTAACGTCAATCCGCCGACAGCCTGGACCGGTACGGTTACGGCGGCGACCACCTCTCGGAGTTGGTCCATCGGGCTAGGTGGCCTGCGACCCGATGCAGCAATTCCTCGGCGTTCGTCGTAACCGATATGATGGATGACGTATCCACACCCGAGGTCCTCAAGTCGCTTGGCTCCATCGATCATCGACTCATAGCCGAGATTGTCTCCCATGACCCCAATGCCGTAGTCCCTGCCAGCTTTGACGACGCACTTGATGGTCTCCTCATGGGCCCTGGCCATAACAACCACGTGGGTCGCTCCAGCTTTGGCCATCATCTCAGCCTCCAAATATCCGCCGTCCATGGTTTTCAGGTCGGCAACGATGGGGACTCCGGGAAAGCGCTGGCGTAGCCCCCGTATGGCCCGGAGGCCTTCGGCTAAAATCAAGGGTGTTCCGGCCTCCAACCAATCGACCCCTACTGCCATGGCCTGCTCGGCCGTTGCGATCGCTTCTTCGAGGTTCGTCAGGTCGAGGGAGATTTGGACCTTGGGTAACATCTTCGGGGTTCTTGTCTGGCTAAGTGTGGCGAGAAATGAAAGTTGGACTCTATACCGGTTGCAATGAAGCCGCCGCCGTCTTATCCAAACAAGCGGCGATATGACGGACGGCTTGCCGCAATCGGGCTTCGTTTTCCACCAAGGACATCCGGAGGTATCCCTCGCCCGAAGGTCCAAAACCTCCACCTGGGCTTACAGCTACATTCCCTTTTTCTAAGAGCATCATGGCAAAGTCGATCGAATTCATCTGAGAGGCCCATGGCTCAGGGATCTTGGCCCAAACAAACATGCCTGCTCTAGGGGTCGGCGCCTCCCAGCCCAGACGTCGCAATCCTTCGAGCAACACATCTCTTCGTCCCTGATAGATGCGGGATTGCTTTTCAACCGTCGCCTCGGTGTCCCTAAGGGCCACGATCGCCGCGATTTGGATGGCCTGGAACATCCCATAATCGTAATACCCCTTGATGGTTGCCAAACCTCGAACCATCTCGGAATTGCCTGCGCAAAAACCCACTCGCCAACCGGCCATGTTGTAGCCCTTGCTCATGGTCGTAAACTCCACTCCGACATCCTTAGCTCCAGGTGCCGATAGGAATGACGGCGGAATGTAGCCGTCATAGGCCACATCTGCGTAGGCGAAATCGCTAATGACCATCAACCCGTATCGCTTGGCCAGTTTGACCACCTCGACGTAGAACTCCGGTTCGACCGTGACGGTCGATGGGTTGTGGGGGTAGTTGATGATCAGCAGCTTGGGCCGTGGATAAAAATGCTCGCAGGTGTAGGCGATGTTGCTCAAGTAGCGATCGGTATCGGCCACGTCCAAGGCGACCACATTGCCAGAGGCCAGAATCACTCCGTACATGTGCACCGGAAAAAACGGGGCTGGGATGATCGCCGTATCGCCGGCCCCTATAAGGCTCAGCAACATGTGCGAAAAACCTTCCTTGGACCCCAAGCAGACGATCGCCTCGGACTCCGGATCCAAACGAACTCCGTACTTGCGAAGATACTTGCTGGTAAGCTCCCGTCGGAGATTGAGGATCCCATTGGCTTTGGAGTAACCGTGATTGCTCACATCCGAGGCGGCTTCGGAGAGTTTCTCGATGACCAACGGGTCAGGCGGGTCGCTGGGATTGCCCATCCCTAGGTCGATCACATCTTGGCCAGACCGTCGTTTTTGATACAGCAGATTGTTGATGCGGCCAAACAAGTACGGAGGTAGCCGATGCACGCGGGGAGCGAACTCAACTCGAAACGGTGCGTCTTTCATATCATCCAGCCCAATAAGGTCCCCAGCGGAGTCAAAACAGCCGACAGATCCGGCAAAACTCCCTAAATCCATAGGGAATTAGACAATTTTGTCGGCAGACTGAAGGCTATTAAGCATAAGCGAGGATTAGCGGGTGGAAAAGGTCCGAGTTTCGGATTCCCCAAGGTAATTGCCACTAAAGAGGGCCGCTACGGGCTGATATCCACCTAGAACAAGATAAGTGTCAAAGCGTATCTGGTAATGATCCTCCAGGGCTTATTCCAAGGAGTTCTGCCCCCATAGATACGGGGGTAAGCGATTGGCTCACCCCCTTGGAATCTCAAAACTCTCGAAGTGATCCGAGCAAGGACCCTTAGGCGACGTTCTTCAGGAATCCCTCGAGCATTCCGGAACGGACGGGATTTTGAAGTTTAGCTACCGCCTTGGACTCGATTTGCCGAACCCTTTCCCGGGTGACCTTGAATATCCTGCCGACTTCTTCCAACGTGTACGAGAATCCATCGGTCAGCCCGTACCTGAGCCGGATGATTTCGCGTTCTCGGTAGGTTAAGGTTTTCAGAAGTGAGTCGATTCGATCTCTGAGAATCCCGTTATTGGCGTTGCGGGCTGGATTGTCGCTCGAAGGGTCTTTGAGAAACTCACCCAGAACGTTGTCCTCCCCCTCGCCGACAGGTCGATCGAGACTGACCGGACCGCGACCGATATCTAGTACTCTCTGTACGTCCTCGACCTGGACCTGGAGCGACTCGGCCAACTCATAGGCCGTGGGCTCTCTTTGGAGCTGGTGAGTCAGGTGCTTCTGAGCTTGCCTGAGCTTGCTGAGCATATCGATCATGTGAACCGGGATGCGGATCGTTCGAGCTTGGTCGGCAATCGCACGAGTGATGGCTTGTCGGATCCACCAAGTGGCATAAGTAGAGAATTTGAAACCCCGTCGGTACTCGTACTTGTCGACGGCTCGCATCAGACCGGTATTTCCTTCCTGGATCAGGTCCAAAAAGCTCATGCCGCGATTTCGATATTTCTTGGCGATGGAAACCACCAATCGAAGATTGCCGCTGGAAAGCTGTCGCTTGACCGCTTCGTACTCCTTGTAGCTCTTGCGGAAATCTTCCACGCGGCGGCGAAGCGACCTGGGGCTTTCTTGAGTGGTCATGATCAAGTGCCTGAGTTCGCCCAACAATCGCTGGAGCTCTAGCGGCTGGGTACCGTTTTGGCGAATTTCCGCAATTCGTTCAGAAAGATAATCCATGCGAGCGGAGAATTGTTCGAGCTGCCGCATCAAGGGGATCACTCGTCGGGACCGCAGCGAAAGCTCTTCGACAAGAACCATCGACTTCATGCGTCGGCGCTGGTAGTTGAGCTTGGCTGTGGCTTTGGTCGAGTCCGAAACGCTCTTGCGGATTACCACTTGGAAATCGCGACGATTTTCTTCGATCAGTCGATCGATCGTCGCCAAGTTCAGCGGCATCCGGGCACTGATTTGCTCCTTGGTCAATTGCTCGGTCAGCGAGACTTTGATGGTGCGATCAAATGGCATGATCCCTGCCGCAACCTTACGGAGTATCTCGACCGTATGACGAAGCGCATAGTCATTTCCCAGGACCGCTCGCCGGAACTTGCGACGAGTGATCTCAATCTTCTTGGCAAGCGTTATCTCCTGCTCGCGGCTCAGCAGAGGTATCTGACACATCTGGGATAGATACAGTCGAACCGGGTCGCTGCTGATGGGCACGCGTTCGACGCCAGGCGAGGCTACAGCAGCCAATGGCTGGACTGACTCCGGCTCACGATAGATCCTGAGCTTGGTCCCGTTCTCGGAAGTGACTTTTCCCGAGGTGACTTTTTCCGGGGCGACTTGAACTTGAGGAGGGAGATCAGAGGCTTCGACGATTTCGATCCCTGCTCGATCCAAAACCACGAGCATTTCGTCGAGCTTTTCGGCTGAACTTGCCTCGTCAGGAAGGTATTGGCTGACTTGGTCGTAGGTTA